>JBBSEO010000012.1:0-19355 GCA_038239645.1 Chthoniobacterales bacterium
ACGCGGCGACGGCTCGATCGCCAGGGCATACGGTCCAAGGTCCGCATAATCGATCGTCGAAAGAAGAACACCGTTCGGGTCGTAACGCCGGATATGTTTGCCGGCATACTCGGCCACGAAGAAATTACCGGCACTGTCGAAAGCGATGCCGCGTGGAGTGTTGAGACTGTAGACGATGAAAGTCTTGGTCGTGTCCGGAGCCACCTTGTAAACCGTGCCGCTGCCGGCGTCGGCGACGAAGAGATTACCCGCGGTGTCGAAAGCCAGACCGGCGGGATTGATAAAGCCGCCGGTGAAAATAGTCTTCGTTCCGTCCGGCGTGATCTTGGTAATCGTGCCGCTGGCTTGTTCGCCAACGAAAAGATTGCCCGTCCTGTCAAACGCGAGCGCGACGGGGGTTTTGAGCGCATTCGCGAACGTTGTTCGCGTCCCGTCGGGCGCGAAGACGTAAACCGTGCCGTTGGCCTTGTCTGCGACGTAGAGGTTCCCGGCGAGATCGAAGGCGAGCGCACTCGGCGAGGAAAGACCGCTTGCGAAAATGGTGCCCAGGTTTGGCGCGGTGAACTTCAGAATGTTCCCGGTCGCCTGCTCGGCTTCGAACAAGGTCCCGCTTCCGTCGAAGGCGATCGCGGACGGACTGTTCAGGTTCGTGATTTGGAAGGCGATCCCCACAGCGTTCGCGGGCGTGCTGGCGTTTCGAAAGACGTCGATCCGGCCCGCCGCAAACACGGTCACATAAAGGTCGCCGCCCTGCGGCCCCAGTGCGAACGATTGCGCGGTGAACAGCGCACCCAACGCCAAGACTGCCAGAATTGAACGAATCATGCGCGCTCCCCCCATCCAGACCTCATTCTGCAAATGTTTTACCAAATTCACGTTAGAAAGGCAAGACTTCCCCGTCGCAAGGCAGTAGCCCAGCCCCTCACGCTGCATTTTTCGTTCCCTCCGCTCGGACGTTTGGTGATCGCTCGGAGGGGCTTCGCTCGCCTACTTCCCGAGGGGTGTGGTGACTTCGGTCCCGGCCGGCGGCTTGAATTCGAACTCGGAGGCCGGGATGGGCCGCGAATCGTGATTGGTGTATTCCGCCACGATACGGTCGCCGTTTGGCTGCGCCATTTCCGTGCGCGTGACCTGAAGATCGGCATTCAGGGTCACGTCGAGCTTTTGCAGAAAACGGCGAATCGAGGGGCTGCGGGGATCGAGCTCGAGGAGATATTGATCGCCATTCTTCGTCCCGGTCACGCGATAGTTTCCTTCGATATTTTGCAAACTGAGGCCGGCGGTCAACGCGGTCAGACCGGCATCGAGGGGCGAACGCCGGGCTAACGAGTAACGCTCGGCCGATTTGAAGTTCGGATAATAAATCCAAAGCGTCTGACCGTCGCTCACCGTCACGCTCGGCGCGCTCCCTTTGGTTTCACGTCGGAACTTGTTCGGCGTCTGGAACCAAACGCGGCCACTGCTCGTGATCGGTTGATCGAGCAGGTGGACCCGGCGCTGTTCCTGAAAATCGGCCTGCATCTGCGGGGTGGAAGCGCGAAGTGCGCGAATGCGGTCGAGCAGCGCCTTGACGTCGGCCGGGCTGAGCGGATCCGCGTGCACCACTGCCGCGCCAAGCACGAAAAATATAATAAGGATGATTCTAGACATGTTCAGGTTCGAGATTCGGACTCGCGCTAGGTTCGCGCAGCGCGTTCGGTCTGGCCGCCGCCGCCAGCGGTAAAGTGAAGAAAATGGTGGCAAGCAGGCTCCAACACAAGCCGACGGCGCAGGAAGTTCCAAGGCCGGCGAGGGTTGGATTGTGCGCGAGGCCAAGCGAGCCGAAGCCGGCAATGGCGGTTACGCCGGCGAGAATGACCGGCTTCAAAACGCCCGCGAGGTCGTGCGCAAGGTTTCGGCTCTTCTGCCAGACGAGGAGGACGTAAATGCCGTAATCCACCCCGATCGCGAGCACGAGGCGGAAGGCCAGGACGTTCAGGAGATTGAGCGGCAGCTGGAATATTTTCATCGTGGCGACCATCGCAGCGAGGGCGAGGGCGAGCGTCGCCACCTGAATGACCCAAAGGCGAAAATCGCGATACAAAAGCGCGAGCAACGACGCGTCGAAAATCGCCATCAGCGCGCTGATGAAAAGCAACTGACGACTGGACCAAGGGACCAGATCGGTCAGGGTATAACTCCAGCCCGACAACTCCGTCGGGACACCGGGCACCGGGAGGATCCGGGCCAGTTCGTTTTTTTTATCCTGCTTCGTGACCGGCTCGTTGGAAGTCACGAACCCGGTGGTGAGCAAGGGATCGTGGCCAAAGTAACGGTCAACCAGAAACCACCACGATGACGATGGCGGCAGTTCTTCCCGCCACGGCTTCACCTTGAAATCGGGCGCGGTCGCTTCCTGCAACTGGTCGAGAAGATGAAAGGCGGGCGCGAAGGTCGCGGCACTGAAGCCATTTTCGGTCAGCGCACTCTGCAACGCGGCGCGAGTGCTGGAGAAATCCACCTGGCGCAACTGCTGGCGATTGCGCTCGATCTCACGCGGCGACAGCGCCAGGGCCGAGGGGGTGGAGAAACTCCTGATTTTGCCCTCGCGTTGCAATTGCGTCCAATGCTCAGTCAGCGCTTGCCAGTAATCGTGCAATTGCTGGTCGTCTTTCGCGCGAACAATCGCGAGGACCGGTTCCCACCGCACCGGCATCTTCGCCATGATGAGACTGAGGGCGTGGCCCGCGCGACTGTTTTTCGGCTCCATCGAACGAGCGTTCGCCTGGATGGCGAGCGGGAATTGCGGCAGAAACGCGATGACGCCAAGGATGACCAGGATCGGTATGCTCAACGCCAGGATTGTGCGGGGCCGCGCGAGCAAGCGCGTCACGTAATGGCGAACGAGATTGAGAAGCCAATCGTGCGGTCGCGGGCGCGTCCTCTCGGGGACGAGAAGGAAAAACACCGTGGTCATCAAGACGGCTGCCGCCGAAATACCGATCGCGATCAGCACGCCCAACTGGATGAAGCCGGTCGAATCGCTCAAGACCAGTGCGAGAAAGCCCACGGCCGTTGTTAGCGCGCCGAAAAAGATCGCGCGGCCGAGATTGTGAATGGAGTCGGCAATCGCAGCGCGATGTTCCAGGCCTTCGTTCCGCCCCTGCTGGTAGCGGCCATAAATCAGGATCGCAAAGTCGACGCCGAGTCCGACGAGAATCGCGCAAAACCCGACCGTGACCATGTTCAGTTCCTTGAAGATGAGGAGGCCGAGGGCGAGCGCGACGAGGCAACACAGGAAGAGCGCAAAGCCCATTCCGAGCAACGGCAGCCAGCGATGGAAGCCGATGAAAAACACCGCGCCGACAAGCAACATCGAGCCGAGGACGGTGACAACGATATCGTAGCGCATGGCGATCGAAACTTCCGAGACGTAGGCCGAGCGACCGGTGATCAAGAGTTGCAACGGGCCGCCATCCCAGCCCTCGAGTGCCTGCGCGCGGAAAGCGTCGACCTGCTTCATCAGTCGCTGCGATTCAAAAGGGCTGACGCTTTTCTGATTCGTAACTAGGGGAAAGACGCGCATCGTCCCGTCGTGCGACGCGAGCGGCTCGTTGCTTTCGACGGCGGCGTTGCCAGCGAACGGCTTGAGCGAGGGCATGATCAATCCCAAAGGATCAAGCGAAAGCTCCAGCTCCGGCCGCGGTGATCCGCTCTCCAGTTGATGGCGCAACTCGGCGAAGCGTTCCTGGATTCGCGCCGGCTGAAGCACTTGAACCGCGCGGTCGAAATCGGCCGGCTCCAGATTTAAAATCAGGGGCAGCGCGATTTTTTGCAGGTCGCTCACGCCATCCGGCGTTTCCATCGGCGATCCATTAAGCACGCGCAGACACCATGGTTGGGCGCGCAACTTCTCGGTGAAATGCGGTGCAAATTCTTCCAGTCGATCGACGTCATCCGGCTGGCAGAGGAGAGCGAAAGTCAGCTCTCGCGTTTGCGAAAATTCGCCGTTATAAACTTTGAGCGCTTCCACGGAGGGGAAGCCGCGCGGCAACAAATTCAGCACTTCGGTGTCGAGTCGCAGCCGCGTGATCAGAATCGCCAGACTGACGACGAAGACGAACGCGACCAGCGTCCACATCAGTCCGCGACGTTCAGTGACGAGTCGCGCTACCTGATCGCTATACTTCATGCTCGAGCCAAAACGAAGGGACGCACCTAGAAGTGCGCCAGGAAAGTATCGCCCGCTTCATTTACCCGCACGGTTTTTTCCTTCGGTGACCGCAAGATCCGATCGCGCAATTGGAGCCATCCTTTCATCCGCGGCGGCGCCTGCGCGATTTGTCCCGACCAGGGCAAGCCGACCATCGCCCCCTGCACGCGCGCGAATTCCGGATCGGTCCGCATCAGGAGAAGAACCAGGCCGGGACCTTTCGTAAACGTTAGTTCAAAATCGCCCCGCGCGGAAAAGCGCACCAGCACTTCGCCGATGATTACCCGGTGCCGTCCGTGATAGGCCAATTGTCCGCTGCGCGCGTTCCAGTCGCGCGCTGGATCGACGAACTTGTGCCCCGGAATCAACGCGCAGCCGCTACTCAACAGGGAAACGGCCAGGATGATCGCAAACGCCAGCTGTCGCATCGATGAAATCAGGCAGCCGCCGTTTCTGTCGCCGCGACTTCCGGTCGACGCTGCGGCAGGAGGGAAAGTCGCGGACAGAGCGCCCACCGTTTTTGCAGACGGACGATGAGGTAAAAAATTTCCATTCGCCAGCGAATGGCAAAACTTTCGCCAACGTTACCGCCCAAAACAGCGTTCACCGCTGGCGGAATCTGGAAGCGATCCTGTGGATGCAAAAAGACTTCGATAAACTCTTTTGAATACCAGGCGTCGACAAAGCGCAGATAAACATCCATCGCGCGATTCAAGAGCTTCTCGTATCCGCGGAAAAGTTTCGCCCGCCGATTCGGATAATCGAGAACCTGATTGAGAGCGTCAGCCGCGTTCTCTCCCGCCAGCACGGCAAGAAAAACGCCGCTGCTGAAGACCGGATCGATGAATCCCGCCGCATCGCCGGCGAGCAGCCAGCGGTCTCCGAACAGCGTTTTCATCCGATAGGAAAAATCCGCGGCGACATGGACCTCGGAAATTCGGCGCCCAAGGCCGATTCGGTCGGTAATGATCGGTTGTTCTGCGATCGCCTGATCGAAAAATTCCTCGGGCGACATCCGGGCGCGCTTGAAATCGGCCGCATCCATCACAATCCCGATACTCGTCCGGCCATTGTTCAGCGGCACGATCCAGAACCACGCTTTCAGGGCACGGATCATACGGGTGAGCGTGCCGTCTGGCGGCGGCTCCCAATAAATTCCGTCGTAGTGCGCGAAGAGCGAAATCTTCTGGAGATGCTGATAATTTTTCTTCAGCTGAAATTTGCTCCCAAGAAATGACTGACGCCCGCTCCCGTCGATCAGATATTTCGCGCGAATCTCGCGGCTGTCGCTGCCCCGCTTACGCACGCGCAGCGTCACGCCTTCCGCGTCGAACTCCGCGGCCTCGACCGCTGTTTCCTCCGAAACACTTGCCCCGCATTCAGCTGAGTGATCGAGCAGCAGTTTATCGAACTCCGCGCGCGTCACCTGCCAGGAGCGATCGGTCTTCGAACGAAACCCATCCTTGAACAAAAACTTCACCGCTTTTGTGCCGCTGGCGTCCATCATTTCACCGCCAAATTTTTCGATGAAGCCGGCCTTGAGAAATTTCTCCTGCACGCCCATCCGCGAAAATGTGGCCATGCTAAAAGGCAAAAGCGATTCGCCGATATGGAAGCGGGGAAACTTGTCGCGCTCGCAAACGAAAACGCGCCGGCCCCCTTTCGCGAGCAACGTCGCGGCGGTGCTGCCGGCGGGACCACCCCCGATGATTGCGACGTCATAGTTTTCCATGCGCGCGTAAGGTAGCCAACTTCGCGACGATGCAAAACGATGCCTCACTTGTCAGGCGCGCGCTTTTGCCTTAACGCACGGCCGTGAGATTGATCGATCGCTTCGTCAGCCGCGAGCTGGTGGTAAATCTGCTCTTCGCGATCTTCGTCCTCAGCTTGGTTTTGGTCGTCGGAAATATCTTCCGCAAACTGCTGCCGCTGCTGGTGAATCACGACGTGCCCGTGGAATTTCTGCTCAGCTTCATCGCCTACATTCTTCCCTTCTCACTCATTTTCACGATTCCGTGGGGACTGCTCACCGCCATTCTCCTCGTCTTCGGCCGGTTGTCCGCGGACAACGAATTGATCGCTCTGCGCGCTAACGGCGTGAGCGTTCCGCGCGTTTGCCTTCCGCTCGGAGCGGTCGCCCTGCTGAGCACCCTGGCCTGTCTCTGGTTGAATGTGCAAATCGCGCCCGCGGCGCAGGAGAAATTGCGCTCGAGTTTGTTCGACCTCGCCACTCGCAATCCGATGGCCTTGTTCAACAGCGATCAGGTGATCGACGAATTTCCCGGCCGCCGAATATACGTTGGCAAAAAGGATGGGAACCGCCTCGAGAACATCACCGTCTTCGAGACCAATGCCGATTCGTTACCCGTGCGTGTCACTTTCGCGCGCGCCGGAATGCTTGAAGCCGATCTCGCGAACAAGCGCATCCTGATGCACCTCTACGATGCGCGTTACCAGCAGCGCGATGAGAAGGAGCCTCTCAATCTGCGGAAAATGCGCGACGGCATCGCGATGGCGGAAGGCACGCTGCCGATTAGTCTCGACGATCTTTACGAGAAACAGAAGAAGCGCCCGAGCCGTTCCGCCTTATCCATTCCACAGTTGCTCGATCAATTAAAGAGCAACGACAAACGCGAGCGCAGTGCCAGCCGGACAGAGTTGAACAAGCGCTTTTCCTTTCCTTTCAGTTGCGTCGCGTTCGCGCTCGTCGGCGTGCCGCTCGGGGTAACGGCGCATCGACGCGAAACCACGGTTGGATTTCTCATGAGTCTGGTCATCGCGATCACCTATTTTCTGTTTGTGATTATTGCGGATACACTGCGCAGTAATCCCAAGGTTCATCCCGAATATCTCGTCTGGGTGCCCAACGTTCTCTTCATCGCGCTCGGCCTCGGATTGTTCTATCGCTTGAGTAAGCGCTAATTCGGGTGCGGCCGAAGACGTTGGCGTCCAGACAGACGCTTTTTTACGAATAACAAGGGTCGGCGTAAGGAAGCGCCGGCTCATTATGGCCCTCCGGATTTTGCTCGTCGAAGACCACGGCGATACACGACGCGTTTTGACCGGATTGCTCGGCCGCTTCGGCCATTCCATCTCGGCGGCCGACACGGTGCAAAGCGCGATCGCGTTTGTGCAGGCGAAACATTTCGACGCGATCGTGAGCGACCTCGAGTTGCCGGATGGCCATGGCTACGACGTGATTCGCGAGGCCAAACGCCACCAGCGCGTCACCGGCGTGGCCTTAACTGCGCGCGGGGAAGATGAAGTGGTCGAGCGCGGACGCGAAGCCGGCTTCGATTTTCATCTGACCAAGCCGGTGGATTTTGCGGAGTTACGCTCCGTCCTTGACCAGATCACGGCCGAGCACTAGGAGCCAAGTTCGGCCCGGGCGCTTAGCATTCCGTTCTCCGCGCGAAGCTCCATATTGCGCACCCGCGCGCCGCCAAGCGGCAACGCTGATAAAGGAAAAGCTTTGTTCTCGATTTTGCTGAACTGCGAAGAGATCGCGGCTGAGGCCACCGCCGCGATCGCGCCTTCCCCGCGGCACTTCAAGTTACTGAAATGCGCGACAAACTCATCGTCGATCGTGAGCGTGCCGGTAATGTTGAGGGTCGCGCGGAAAACAATTTTGCGCGCGGCCACGATTATTTTGACGTCCACGGCTCGCCCCTCGGTGGTGCGAAGATCAAGACGCAGGTCGTCGACCGTGACGCCCTGGGCGAGGGCCTTTTCGCGCGCCACTTCCGTGAGCAATTGCTGCAGATCAGCCGCGGAAATGGAAAACTCCGCCTGGCCCCGCGCAACCTTCTTTAACGCCAGGATCAGCTTTCCGTCGTCCGTTGGCGAAACGGCAAAAGCCACCTCTTCACCGTCGATCCGCGATCGAAGTTCGCGCCCGCGAAGCCGGACCGGATCCGCTCGCAGCAGAAAATGCCGCGCCGTGATTGAACTCGCGGCGCCCTTCTTTGCCTGCGGCGGTCGCGCTTCCAGATCGACTGTCGCGCCGGATAGATCGATCGTGATTTCGTCCAGAGCCTCGACCGTGGCGCCTTTGATCGAAACCATTTTCTCCGGGCGCTGCGCAAAATGCCGGACGCCATCTTCCAGCGCCGCCTCAAACTCTGTTACATCCGCCGGAAGATTAGCGCAGGCGAGGACGAACACGTTCTCGAATCGTTTTTCGGCGCCCGAAAGTGTGTGCGACAAAGGAGTTGCGCGAAAATGTTTTTCCGCTACTTTCCGCGTTCCTTATATGGCGAAGACCTCCTGGATTAACCGCAACGAACGCAAACGGGCAACGGCGAAAAAGTATGCCGCCGTGCGCGCAGAGTTGAAGGCGAAGAAGGATTACGCCGGCCTGACCCAGCTGCCGCGCGATGCCAGCCCCACCCGCATCGTGAACCGCTGCGAAGTCTCGGGGCGCCGCCGCGCGTTCATTCGCCGTTTCAAGGTTTCGCGGCTAACTTTCCGCGAATTGGCGTCGAGCGGGTTGATTCCCGGCGTCACGAAGTCAAGCTGGTAAGCTAGCAGCTGACAGGGTTCGGACGCCAGGGATGCGTCCGGCAAGATGAGTACTTTATTTCCATTCCTGCCTGCAATGCTCGGGGCGACTCTCCCCGAACAGTGGGATGCGCCCGGCACAATCCTGCTCAAGCTCGCTGTGATCCTGCTCCTGGTCGGCCTCAATGGTTTTTTCGTCGCGTGCGAATTCTCCATCGTCAAGGTGCGCGGAAGTCAGCTCGAAACCCTGATCGAAGAGGGAAATCTCCGGGCCAGCTTCGCCCGGCATGTCCGCTCGCACCTCGATGCCTATCTTTCTGCGACACAGCTCGGCGTTACCCTCGCTAGCCTCGCGCTCGGTTATATCGGCGAACAATATCTGGCGGAAATGCTCGCTCCGATCTTTGCACTTCTTCGCCTCCACTCGCACGCCATTATCTCGACTGTCGCCATCGCTCTGGCGTTCATCGGGATCACCTTTCTGCACATCGTTTTCGGCGAACTCGCACCCAAATATGTCGCCATCTCGAATCCGCTCCGGGTCAGCCTGGCGCTCGTTCGGCCGCTCGGCGGCTTTTATCAGATTTTCCGGCCGATCATCTGGCTCCTGAACAAGTCGTCGAATTTGCTCCTCAACCGCGTGCTGCGCATCGCACCGGTCGCCGCCGCGGAACTGGCGCATAGCGAAGAAGAATTGCGCCTCATTCTCGATCAAAGTGAAAAATCCGACGAAGTCTCGGAGCTCGGACGCGACTTGCTGGTGAACGCGCTCGACCTGCGGCGACGCGTCGTCCGCGACATCATGACCCCGCGCGGTCAGGTCGTTTTCCTCGATATCGAGGACAGCTTCGACGAGAACGTGAAAAAGGCGATCAGCTCGCGCCACACCCGTTTTCCCCTCTGCCGGGGACATCTCGATCACACCATTGGGCTGGTTCACATCAAGGAACTCGTCCCCCTCATGCGCGAACCCGCGCCGGATTTGATGCGGATCAAACGCGAGCTCATCCCCGTGCCCGAAATGATGCCGCTGGAAAAATTGCTTCAGCTTTTTCTCAGCCGGCATTCGCACCTCGCCATCGTGGTGGATGAATTTGGCGGCGCAGTCGGAATGGTTACGCTGGAAAACATTTTGGAAGAGCTTGTGGGCGACATTCAGGACGAATTCGATACCGAGAAGGAAGAGTTTCGCACGATCAACGAGAACGAATTCACGGTCGACGGAGCGTTCGGGCTCTACGAATTACGCGATTTTGCCGGGATCGAGATTGAAAGCTCTGACGTCAGCACCGTGGGTGGCTACGTCACCCACTTGCTCGGGCATCTGCCGAAAGTGGGCGAGCACGTCGAGATTGAAGGGTTTCGCGCGACCATTTCCCAGAGTGATGGGCGCCGCGTTTTGCAGGTTCACTTTCAGAAAGTAGCGCCGACGGAAGCTACTACTCACGATCTGACCTCTTAGGGACATTTCTACGCTGAGTTGAAAAAATAGCCGTTTACCCTTAGTGGTTGCGCTTATGCGAAAGATTTCTCGTCTCTTTTTTGCCACCGCAGCCCTGGGTGCGCTTGTGCTCGCGAGCTGTCAATCGACCAGCTCCATCAGCAGCGGCAACTACCACATCGTCGCGCATCGCCCGCACGATCCCTCGAAGGTGGTCGTCAAACTTTCGCTCGCGACCCAGAATGTTTACGTGATGGAAGGCGATCGCCTCCTCATGGCCGCCCAGGGAACGGTGGGAAAGCCGGGCGCGGCGACTCCGACGGGAAACTTCACCGTTTTCAACAAAGACAGACGCCATCGTCGCGCGAGCGAACCGGATCGTGGCTATCCGATGGCTTACTGGTGCGAATTCAAGCCCGCCTACGGTTTCCATGAAGGTTTCGTTCATCCGTACCCGCACAGCCACGGCTGCATTCGCCTTCATCGCGAAGCCGCCGCCCGCCTTTTTGCTCTAACGAGAATTGGTACGTCGGTGCATATTGCCAGCTCTCTCCCGGAAGACGCCAAGTTCGGCAGTCAGGTCCAGAAGCTCGACCAGAGCCGGGATCCCGATCCACCGCATTCGGTGATGCTGTCCGACTCCTGGTTCCAAGATCCGCCCGGGCCGCTTCTGGTAGACTGAACCGCATTCGAAGCTAAGTTGTTAGGATGAGCGACCGCCCGAGGCCGGGTCGCTCTCGCCAGCATGACCACGAATCTTATTTCCAGCGGCACGACCGCGCGCGAAAAGGTAAATCTCCGCCGGCCGGACGTGATGGCCGCGGTGCAGGAACAGGTCGAGTCGCATTACCGCAGCGACATCGTCGACAAAGTGCGGCGCAATGGCGGCGTCATTTCCGTCGATGGCATGACGGTCCGCCTGGCGAAGCAATTCGGCTTTTGTTACGGCGTCGAGCGCGCGATCGATCTCGCCTACGCCGCGCGCAAGGTTTTTGCCGACCGGCGCCTCTTCATCGTCGGCGAGATCATTCACAATCCAGAGGTGAACGAGCAGATTTCTTCGCTCGGGATCAAGAATCTGACCGGTCGCAATAAACAGGGTGACCTCTCAGATTTGAAGCCCGAGGACGTTGTCATCCTACCCGCCTTCGGGACCGAGCTTTCCGTCCTCGAGCAAATCAAGGATCGCGGTTGTCAGATCGTGGATACGACCTGTGGCGACGTCATGAGTGTGTGGAAGCGGGTGCGGAAATACGCCAGTGAAAGCGTGACCTCGATCATCCATGGCAAAGCCGAGCATGAAGAAACGAAAGCGACCAGTTCCCGCGCGCTCGGGGATGGCCGTGGACATTATCTCGTCGTCCTGACGCTGGCGGACGCGGATTATGTCTGTAATTACATTCGCCACGGCGGGAATAAGCAGGAATTTCTCGACCGATTTCGCGGCGCTTACTCGCAAGGATTCGATCCCGATGTTCACCTGCAGACCGTCGGCGTCGCGAACCAGACCACGATGTTGCGCGGCGAAACCGAGGAAGTTCAGCGCCGCGTTCGCCAGGCCATCGCCGATCGCGATGGCGCTGCGGAAGTGCCGAAGAATTTTCGCTTTTTCGATACGATTTGCGGGGCGACCCAGGAACGCCAGGACGCCTTGCGCGAGCTTCTGAATGTGAAGATGAATCTGTTGCTTGTCGTCGGCGGCTACAATAGTTCGAACACTTCACATCTGGCCGAGATGGGCGAAGAAAAGCTCCCGACCTACTTCGTCCTCAACGCTTCGCGCCTCCTCTCGCGCGACGAGATCAAGCATTACGATCTGCACCAAAAAAAGGAAGCGATCGCGCATCACTGGTTGCCCGAGGGACCTGTCGTTGTCGGCATCACGGCCGGCGCTTCCTGCCCGAACAATCTCATCGAGGAAACACTTATCCGCTTGTTCGAGCTGCGCGGCATCAGCCGCGAGCAACTCGAGCGCGCGGCCTGATTCACACGCGCGTCGAAGGCGAGACGCGAAAGATTGTTGTCATGCGAGCTATCTGGAAAGGCAGTATTAGTTTCGGCCTGGTTAACATTCCGATCGCGCTTTATCCCGCGACGCGGAAAGAAGAATTGAAGTTCAGGCTTCTGCGCGGGACCGACCTTAGTCCGGTCAATTACAAACGCGTCGCGGAAAAGGATGGGAAGGAAGTTCCCTGGGAACAGATTGTGAAGGGATACGAATACGAGAAAGGGAAATTCATCGTCTTGAAGGAGACCGACTTTCAACGAGTCGATCTCGAAGCCACGCAGACGGTTGATATCCAAGACTTCGTCCCGGAAAACGAGATCGACCCGATGTTCTTCCATAAACCGTATTATCTGGAACCACAGAAAGGTGGCGACAAAGCCTACGTTCTCCTGCGCGACACGCTGCGCCAAAGCGGCAAAGTCGGGATCGCCAAGGTGATCATCAAGACACGGCAATATCTCGCCGGGGTCAAAGCCGAGAAAGAAGTTTTAGTTCTGGAATTGATGCACTTCGCTGAGGAATTAGCCAGCGCGGACAAACTCAACCTGCCGCGGAAAATCGAACCGGGCAAAAAAGAGCGAGAAATGGCAACGGCTTTGGTCGAGAGCATGTCATCCACGTGGGATCCGGAGAAATACCGCGACGATTATCGCGATGCCCTGATGGGAGTGATTGAAGAGAAGGTCGAGGCGGGCGGGGAGGAAATCGAAAACAAGCCCCGCAAGAAAGCGCCCGCTTCCACCAAGGTCATCGACCTCGTGGAGGTTCTTCGCCAAAGCTTGAACCACGCCAAAAGGCCCTCCCGAAGAACCCCGGTGCGCGCCAAGACGAGGCCCCGGCACAAACGCGCCGCCTAAGGCACTACTATCTTCAGTTAGCAGCGATCCCCAACGCCACCGGAAGTTTGCGCGGCCCATCGCCCCCGAGCGCAGCGTCCTGATCCTCGAGGCGATGAATGAGATCGCTCACTTCCTTCCGCGCATACGGGCCGCCGGCCGCCGCGCAGAAATGAGTGCGGCAACCAAACGGGCGACTCTCATAGATAAGACAGCGCAGGCTGGCGCGATCCAGAAATGGGCAGATACCCGAAGTGACGGTGGGCAAGTGTTTCCGTCCGGTGGCGCGCCATCCCTCCCAGGCGACTATCGCCTCACCTTTCGTTAGGTACGGCATTCGGCCGGTGAGATGAAACTGACAACACTGCGCGCGGCCGATGCAATCCCGTGTCTGCGGACGTTCAGACAGCTCAGCATAGATTGCCCGCACGTCCGCCACCGCGGACGCGCGCACATCCTTCTCTCGCCATACGCCGCGCCCCGCGGGCAGCGGTTTCATCGAGCGAAAACTCAGGGCAACGGGTGGCCGGGATTCGCCACATCGCCACGATTCTTATCGAAGTTGCCGCCGCCATGGCTGGCATGGTGATGTCCACCGCCCCCCATCGCGTCCTTCTCCGTATCGAGGTCCTTCGCTTCTTCTTCGTGTTCAGGTTGATTTGACATGTGGCCGTCCTAGCAAGTTTCGCCGTTCGAAACAACTCAAATCTTCGCCATCGCGTTGCCCGCGATCCAGCCCGTGGTCCAAGCCGATTGGAAATTGAAACCGCCGGTGATGCCATCGATATCGAGAACTTCGCCCGCGAAAAAGAGGCCGGGGACAATCCGGCTTTGCATCGTCTGGAAATCGACTTCGCGCAGATCGACGCCCCCACAGGTAACGAACTCATCCTTGTTCAGACATTGGCCGTCGACTTCGATCTCAGTCTTCCTCAGCAACTCGAGCAGCCGCCGCCGTCCCGCACGCGGAAAATTTGACCACGTTGTCCCGGAGTCGACTCCGCTGGCTTGCGTCAAAACTTCCCAGCAACGTTGGGGCAGATTGTCCGGGGGCGAGTTCATTATCCGCTTCGTGGGGTGAGCCGCGTGTTGCTGGTGCCAGAAATCTTCCACGTCCGAAGTCGACCACCGTGGAAGCCAGTCAATGTGCAGGGTGAAGCGATAATTCCGATCGAAAAACTCGCGCGCGCCCCAGGCGGAAAGGCGCAGGACAGCAGGACCGCTAATCCCGCGATGCGTGAACAGCAGTGGACCGCGCGCCCGAAGCTTGGTCGCAGGAAGACTCAGTTCGACTTCGCCAATGCTCAGGCCGGCCAGCTTTCGCCAATCCAGCGCGGCCGTCTCAAAACTGAAAAGCGATGGCACCGGAGGATTCAGCCTGTGACCCAATGATTGTGCCAGGAGCGCCCCATCGGCACTTCGCGTTCCTCCGGTGGCGAGAAGAAGACGGTCACCGCGAAAGCGCTCGTGGTTGGCCAAACCTAGTTCAAAAATGTGATCGACGATTTTTACTGAGATCACACCCGAGCGATGACGCACTTTCACCCCGGCCATGTGGGCCTCATGGAGAAAGCAATCGATCACGGTTCCCGACGAATCTGTGATCGGAAAGAGGCGGCCATCGGCTTCGGTCTTCAGACGGACCCCCCGCCGTTCGAACCACGCCGCCGTTTCCTCCGGACCGAAACGCGTCAGGGGCGAAATGAGAGCGCGAGACCCGCGAGGGTAATGGCCCACGAATTCGCGCGCGGGTAGTGGAGCGTGCGTGACGTTGCAACGTCCGCCGCCCGAAATGCGCACCTTGCCGAGAAACTGAGAGCTGCGCTCGAAGATCGTGATTTCCGCCGCAGGATTCGCATCCGCACAGGAGAGCGCAGCGAAAAATCCCGCGGCGCCACCGCCAACAACCGCGACTTTCACCTCGGCTCAGTGCTCACCCCGTATCCTCTCCCGCGCAGTCGGGAACGCAACATCCCGAGCCTTGACAGCCTTCGGGAATATTCTCAGCCTGCCGCATGAACTTCCTCGGCGGTTTTTCTGATCCAATCTATTTCCTGCTTCGGCTCATCTCGGGCCTGATGTTTATGTGTCACGGTCTCGATAAGATTTTCGGCACGTTCGGCGGCAAACACGCCGCTGCTCCATTGATGGTCGTGGGTGGATGGCTGGAGATTCTCCTCGGCCTGCTCATCGCGATCGGTCTGCTCACCAGCATCGCCGCGTTCATCGCCAGCGGCGAAATGGCGGTGGCCTTCTTCATGGCGCACGCGCATGGCAGCATGGTTCCGTACGTGAACAAGGGCGAGCTCGCCGTCCTCTATTGCTTCGTTTTCCTTTTCATCTCGGCCTATGGCGGCGGCCGCTGGAGCTTGGACGCTATGTTTTTGCGCAATGCCGACCGTCCGAACAATCCACGAGTCTAACCATGAAGAAATTATTCCTGTTTGTTGCCGCGACCGCCTGCGTCTCGCTGCTTTCCGCGGAGGAGATTAAGGATTTCGGACGCGAACGGCTCAACAAATCGCCCCGGCATGGGGAGTGGGTCGATGTTCAATCGGGAAGCCGAACGATTAAAGCATTCGTCGTTTATCCAGAACGAAAAGAGAAAGCGCCGGTGGTTCTGGTGGTTCACGAAATCTTTGGGCTCACTGATTGGGCGCGTAGTTTGTGTGATGAGTTGGCCGAGAATGGTGTCATCGCCATCGCGCCCGATTTGTTGAGCGGTCAGAAATTTGAGGACGTCGACGCTTCGCGAAAAGCGATTTCCGCTTTGCCGAAAGAGCAAATCCAGAGCGATCTCGATGCCACCTGCGCCTACGCGCTCAAACTTCCGGCGGCCAATGGCACGCTCGCGGTCTGCGGTTTCTGTTGGGGCGGCGGGTGGGCCTTCGCCTACGCGAACATGAATCCAAATCTGAAGGCGGCGTATTCTTTTTATGGAACCGCGCCCGATTCGGCCGAAAAGGTCGCCATGATTTCCTGCCCGGTTTACGGTTTCTACGGTGGCAACGATGAACGCGTGAACGCCACGATCCCAAAGGCGGAGGAATTGATGAAAGCTGCGGGCAAGAAATACGAGCCGGAGATCTACCAGGGAGCCGGCCATGGTTTCATGCGTGCCGGCGAAGCAGCGGATGCGAACGCGGAAAACCGCGCCGCGCGCGAAAAAGCGTGGGAACGCTGGCGCGCGCTCTTGAAGGCGCTCCCCTAGCCGCAATCGGTCGACCCGAGGAACGCAACTTCCTCTCGCGCCCCGATTCCTGAAGGAGATGATGGCGCCGCACCCGAAGGAACCTGACGGAACGCTCGATCGCGCGGACGACTCGGCCGACCTGCGCCAGCGCGCGCGCATGCGGGTGGCGGATTTACTCTCTCGGTCGTTTCACATTCGCTCGGTCGCCCTGACCGGGCTCTTCGTTCTCGCGGTTTTTTACACGATCTACTTCATGCGGTCGATCCTGCTGCCGATCATCCTCGCGCTGCTGCTCAGTTATCTTCTGCGGCCGATCGTTCGCGCGTTGGCGCGGATTAAAATTCCAAATGTGATCGGCTCCGCGGTGATTCTGCTGGCGCTGCTAACTGGAATTGGCTTTGGCGCTTCCGCCCTGGCAGGACCGACGGCGGCGTGGCTGGCCAAAGCGCCAACGTCCCTCGCCGATGTGCAGGCGAAACTTCGACCGGTCAAAACCTCGATGGCTAAGGTGGAACAAGCCAGCGGCGAGATCGAGAAAATCACTGCCACCGGGCCCGAGGCAAGACAGACGGTCGAGGTCAGGCAACATTCGCTCCGCGACATGCTCTATCTTCGAACGCCGGAGCTCATCGCCGATCTCATTCTCTTGATCATCCTGCTTTATTTTCTGCTGGCCTACGACGGCGTGTTCATGAACAAAGTGGTGCGGTTGCTGCCAACTTTGCAGGACAAAAAAAAGGCGGTGGCAATCGCGCACGACATCGAGTCGCACATCTCTCGCTATCTCCTCGCCGTCACCCTGATTAACTGCGCCCTCGGCGTGGCCGTCGGCACGGTCGTCGGCCTTCTCGGCCTGCCCAACCCGGTGCTGTGGGGAATCTTCGTTGCGGTCCTGAATTTTGTTCCATATCTGGGCGCGCTTTCCGGCATTTTCTGCATGACGGTTGCCGCTCTCCTCAGCTTCAATAGCGTCGGCTACGCTTTCATTTTTCCCGGCGTTTATCTCGCGCTCGGCACAATCGAAGGAAATTTCGTCACGCCATGGGTGATGGGTCGTTCGTTGACGCTCAATCCCGTCATCATTCTCCTTTCGCTCGCCTTTTGGGGCTGGATGTGGGGCATCGTCGGCGTGATTGTGGCGGTGCCAATTCTCGCGGCTTTCAAGATTTTTTGCTCTCATACCGAACCGATGGAGCCAATCGCCGAATTCCTCAGTTAGTGGCACGAAAACTTCTCCGCAGAAGTCATGCGCGTGTTAATTGCTGACGACCAGCGCTCGGTCGGCACTTCACTGGCGGATTTGGTCAAGCTTTGTGAACACGACGTCGTGGAAGTCGTTGGCACTGGGATGGAAGCGATCCAAGGCTATGATCGGCATCGGCCAGATGTGGTGCTGATGGATTACCGCATGCCGAAGCTCAATGGCGCCACCGCCTGCCGTTACATTCTCGCGAAAGATCCGAACGCGCGGATTATTCTCATTTCTGGATGGACCTCGGCCAACGACGTGGAGTTTGCCGGCACGGTGGCCGTCCTGCCGAAGCCCGTCACACTCGAAACGCTGCGCGACACGCTGACTGAGGCCGCGAAGCCGCGACCGCATAAAACGGTTGAGGTCGTCGCCGAACCAAACGTCATCGGCGATGAAGGCCTGGTTCATCGGGCGATCTAGCCCGCGCTAGCCCTCCCCGACCGCCTCCGCCGCCGCGATCTCCCCCGCGCCTGCATCCATCGCCGCTTCCGCTGGCGTGCCGAAGACCCGCGCTCGCTCATCATCGAGCTCTCCTTCCCATCTCGCCACGACCGCGGTCGAAAGCGCGTTGCCGATCAGATTCACGCAGGAACGCCCCATATCCATGATCGCGTCGATCCCGAGCACGATCGCAACGCCGTTCGCCGCGATCCGCTCGGGGAGCGCGTTCCCCAGGGTCGCCAGCAGCACCAAGATCGAGGCGCGCGGTACTCCGGCTAAACCTTTCGACGTCACCATGAACGCCAGCATCAGCGGTAATTGGCGCGCGAGGGAATAGTGCAGCCCGGTCGCGCTCTCCGCCGCCTGCAAAATGAAAACCGACGTGACCGCGAGAAAAATCATGGAGCCGTCGAGATTGAAAGAATAACCGGTCGGCATCACGAAAGCGACGATCCGGTTTGGCACGCCGAGCCGCTCCATCGCCTGCATCGCTTTCGGCATCGCGGACTCGCTGCTGGTGGTCGCGAACGCAATCGCCGCCGGTTCGCGAATCGCCCGGACAAACTGAAAAAGCGGCAGACGAATGAGCAGGATGATCGCGCCGAAAACGAAGATGACGAAGAGGGCGAGCGCGAAATAATAGGTCGCGATCAGATTGCCGAGGCTCACCAACACGCCCGGGCCCTGCGTCGCGATGGTGTGCGCCATCGCCGCGCCGACGCCGAAGGGCGCAAACTTCATCACATAATTCGTTAGCTTGAACATGACCTGCGACAGGCTCTCCATGGCGCGCAGCATCGGTTTGCCCCGTTCGCCCACCGTCGCGACCGCCATCGCGAACAGGACCGCGAAGGCGACGATTTGCAGAATGTCTCCGCGGACCAGCGAATCGAAGACGCTCGCGGGAAAGACGTGCACCAGCGTTTCGATCAGCGTCCTGGGATGTTCCTGCGTGATTTTTTGCACCGTCTCGGACGCATTGGTCAAAAAGGAAACGCCGCGGCCCGGATGCGTGAAGTTGACCACACCCAGCCCGATGAACAGCGCGAGCGTGGTCACCACCTCGAAATAAATCAGAGCCTTCAGCCCCATTCGCCCCACCTTGCGCAAGTCGCCGCCGCCGGCGATGCCGACGACCAGCGTGGAAAACACCAGCGGGCCGATGATCGATTTGATCAGGTTCAGAAAAATGTCGCGCAGGAAGTAGACCGCGATCCCCCACTCCGGCCGCAGCCAGCCCAGCAAGATCCCCACCACCAGTCCGATCATGATCTGGAGCGTGAGCGAAAGATGGAAACGCCGTGGCGTGGACGACGGAGGCGGCAGCGGGCGCACGCGTTGGTTGTAGTCAAGCGCGCGAAAACGGCAACGCGTTTCCGCCGTGCGCGTCCGCCCAACCTGCGCTCCATTGCGCGGTGTTCCTTCGCCATTTGCTCTGCAGCGCCTGCGGACTCATCCACGATGCGTCGCAGCTCCAGAATCTTTGCGCGAA
>JBBSEO010000013.1:0-19184 GCA_038239645.1 Chthoniobacterales bacterium
GAGGAGCAGCCGGCGCTAAGCTGTTAGAGTGCCGTTCTCAGATGCCCATATTAGACAAAGCCGTGGCGAAACGGCTCACCGTTCCGGCGAGCACGGGGTATGAGTCTTCCAGCCCTTGGATGGAAACACGTAGTCCATTGAGCGCTGTCTCGGCCAGCTGCGGGTTCTTCTGCGAGCGTGAGGCCTCGTGCGCGGACACATCTGCAAAGCGCGTGATACTAGAAGCTTCCTCGTGGTGAGTTTTTGAGAGGATCGCTAGTTCGAATTTCAGTCCCGTGACCAGCGTCAACAGCTCCGCTTTTGTGTCATCCGGGATAGTTCGCGCTTTCTGGATTCTTGTTTGGATTATCCCAATTCGATAATCGAGGATCGCACTTGATTCCTCTGCTAACGACGATTCATCTGCCCGCGGGATGGGTTTGCTGTGTGGTTCTGACGCTTCGGCAAACGCCTGTTTTGTCGAATCCATCTCAACGGTTCTTTGTTCGTAGTCGATACGTGCGATTTTGTCGGTCGATACTACTGCTTTTTCACCGGCATACCAATGGCCGCATTCCGACGATTTCGCGGATCATCCAAGTCCTACCATCGATCAATAGATCTGTGACCTTACCGACGCTTCCGTCGTTCGCTTCGACAGTGTAGCCAATTAGCTCCCGGGCGCTTCGAAGATGTGCATCGACTCCGCCTTGTTTTACGTCGGTCGCTCGTGGTGGCGGAGCCATGACCGGGTAACCGGCCAAACCCCACAACGGCATTGATTCCGCATAGTACTCGTATCCGTAATGTTGATGATATTCCTCTTCATGCTGGCGAGACACGGGCTGGTGTTCGTCGATGGATGGACTGTCCTCGATCTGCTTCCGGGTTAGGTTAACGAGAAGAACCTTTCCTTCGGGATAAAGGTGACCAAAGGCATGGGGAGAGATGAGAACCAGGCGTCCCGCGAGCCAATGACCAGTGTCCGCAACGAGATAGCGTACGCTCCAAGTCTTATCATCGAAGTAGAAGTCTCTGACGTGACCGATTTCCCCATCCGAGGCGCGTAGTTTCTCTCCGTATCGTTGTTGAATGCTCTGTAACATAATGAAAACCTCCTAATCGCGGGAGAAGTTCAGCAACTTCCTTCGGGCCGCGTAGCCTACTTTGCACAACTAATCTACACAGAACGTGATACACGCGCGTCTGATTGGCGGAGGCTCCACAAAGCTCGGGGGATGAGCACGAGTTCGCCTCGCGCTCGCGGGGGGTGGCTTGAGCGATTCGTCATACCAATCGCTTCCGAGACGGGCTATCGTTGCAGATGGCGGGCTGGCGGCTCGACAATAGGTTAAGATGCGCGACTCCTCCTCATGATCAGACCAGGACGTGTGTTCATCATCTGCATCGCGGCACTCATTCTGGTCGCGCCATTCGCTGCCGCCCAGACATCGACGGGGCCGAGTGCCGGCGAACTGCCTCGGCAGGCTAAGCCGATATCCGAAGTTGTCGTGCCGATACCCAGTGAGGTATTTGAGTCGCTCGACAAATTCTCGAACTCGAACTGGCGATCGGTTCAGCTTCCTGGTCTCGCGCATGCAAAGCCACACGGCGATCAAACGCAAATAGCTCTGCTCCTCGGGGCCGTAATCGGCGAAGGATTTATCGCGGTGGAAGCGCACGACGCGGCCGAAGTGAAAGAGGTCGGCAGTGCCGTGCTTACGTTGGCGCGCGGTCTCGGTGTTGAACCGACAGTCATGAGGCGCAGCCGGAGCATCGTGGAACACGCAGACAAGAACGACTGGCCGGCGGTTCGCAGAGAATGGGATGGCGTGCTTCCCGACGTTCAAGAGGGCATGAAGCAACTGAACAGCGAACAGCTCTCCCAGCTCGTGAGCCTGGGCGGCTGGTTGCGCGGCACCAGAGCGCTCACCGCGCTCATCCTGCAGCGGTATTCCGCCGAGGATGCCGAACTATTAAGGCAGCCTGCCTTGCTTGATCGCTTTGAAACTCAGCTGGGTAAAATGCCGCAGACTGTCACCATTTCGAGAATGCAGGAGGGGGTCAGGAAAATGCGGTCGCTTGTTGCCGGCTCGGACCTGCCAGCTTCAGAGACATCAGTGAGAGATCTCGCCATACTGTGCGACGAGCTCCTCGGAACTATCGACGCCAAAGGTTAGTGCGTCGTTCACTGCAGCAGAGTTAAAGAAAGTAATCGTATGAATATCAACAACCGTTCAACTGTCGCGTTGGCCTTTGCTTTCGCTTTAAGCATCTGGTCCCCAGGTCGAGTGCTCTCGGGCGAGCTGAACCAGCCAACCATGGCGAACTCAGCGGCCATAACACCCTCTTCGGAGGCACAAATGAACCCTTATTTCAGCGCCATCAGCTACAACCTTCCAAAGGACACTTTGATGCTAATGCTGTTGCCCGATTTCCAGATCGCGCAAACCGGACGGAATTTCGTCACCGGGATGGTGATGGCGGAGTATGGGGTGACCGACCGTTTGACCATCGGCGTGATGGCAGAGGGAGAAAAGATTCCTGGGTTGCCCGCTACCTTTGGAGGAATGCGCTACAACGCCTATTTCCGCGTTTTCCCTGATGACCACTTTTTAAATTTCACGCTCTACGGCGAATACGAGGATCTCAACGGAGCAGCGCTCTACAAAATGGAGGTCGCTGGCTTTGGCGGAGAGGACTTGGAAGGCCCTCTCAAAGAAGCACGTCGCGAGCGTGTGCGCACCTTCGAGCAGCGAGCGATCGTTTATCACGATTGGGGTCGGCTGAACGCAACATTCAATTTCGTGAGCGAGACCGGGTTCGACAGCCACGAAAATGACTTTGGCTATTCCGCCGGGATTTTTTGGCGATCGCAATGGATGGGAATGGATTCTGGCAAGTCCATGGCCGGAATGGGGAGTGAACGATCTGCGCCGCCGGCACTCTCGGTCCAACGGCTCGGCGTGGGAGTGGAGATGCTCGGCGCCCTCGGCAACAGTGAGCACTTCGGTGTTAACTGGCAGCGCCAGCAACATTATGTCGGCCCGGTTTTGAGTTATGCCTTAGCCCCGAATTGGGATTTCCGGCTGGAGTCCGCATTTGGCCTTTCCCAGGTGAGTGATCCCTTAGTGATCCGAGTTGGGTTGAGTTACTCGATTGACCAATTTGGGCATCGTTTGAACCACCACTTCTGATGCTGCAGCACGTGGGAGTAATTGGGCCGAGCGTGTTCAGGTGAAGCGCGCAGTACGAATGATTCTGATCAGTGGCGGTGGACTCCTGGTCGTCGCGGCGCTCACGCTTCTGCTCTGGCGCGCTGTCGCGCAACATCGAACTGCGGATCGCATTCGCATCGAGTCGCCGAACGGAATCCACTCGACCGAGAAAGTCCGGCTGGGTGAACTCGACCAATGGATTCAAATTCGCGGACACGATAAATCCAAGCCTATCCTGCTCTTCCTGCATGGCGGTCCGGGCTTTCCGCAGATGCCATTCTCGCATCTGCACGCGGAACTTGAGCGTGACTTCGTCGTTGTGCAGTGGGACCAGCGCGCTGCGGGCAAGTCTTACTCGCGGTCGGTGCCGGACGAATCGATGCGCGTCGCGCAGTTTGTCTCCGATGGGCATGAATTCGTGGAGCTGCTGCTCGCGCGTTTCCGCGCGCAGCGCTGTTACTTGGTTGCGCATTCGTGGGGCTCGCTTTTCGGAGCGCAACTTCGCCGCGCGTTACCCCGAACTTTTCTACGCTTACGTCGGCATCGGCCAGGCGGCGGATCTAGGACAGACATCGCAGGTGCTCTATCAATTTGCGTTGGATTCCGCGCGCGGAGACGGCAACAAGCAGGCGATCGAAGAGCTCGAAAGGATCGACCAGCCACCGCATAGCTTTACGGACCATCGCTATATGGAGCGGTGGGTCGCCTACTATTCGGAGCGCGAACACCCTTCTTTGTCGCGCACTCGCATGACTCGGCTGGCCTTTGAGTCCCCTGCATATTCCTGGCTCGATCTGCTCAAGATTCCGTTGGGCGTGAGATATTCATTCCAACGGCTGTGGAAGGAGATTTTCTACGAGACGAGCCTTTTCAAAGAGGCACCACGGATCGACGTACCAGTTTATTTTTTCCTAGGTCGTCACGACAAAGTGGTCACATCCGAGGTGGCGCAACGATACTTCGAAGCGCTCGACGCGCCGCGCGGCAAACAGATCGTCTGGTTCGAACAATCCGGGCACTGGCCGCACTTCGAGGAGCCTGTGAAATACCAAGAACAATTGCTCGCCATCTTGCGTCAACCAGAGTCGGCGACGCAGTGACGCGAGGTTCTTGGCGTGAAAGCAACGCTAGCGTTCCAGCCGTCGTCGGGTAATTCAGGACTGTGCCTCCGAAAACGCCTAACGAGCCTGTAGCGGCCCCGCCGCCGCCCCAGCGGCGCAGTTTATTGCGTAGATTTTTTGGAATACTCGGACCGGGCGTGATTACCGGCGCCGCGGATGACGATCCGTCGGGCATCGCGACCTATTCCATTGCCGGAGCGCAGTTGGGCACTTCGCTGCTGTGGACCGCGCTGCTTACGTGGCCGTTGATGAGCATGGTGCAAATGATGTGTGCCCGGATTGGTATGGTGACGGGCCGGGGGTTGGCGGGAGCATTGCGACGAAAGTTCAATCGGAGATTAGTCCTAGTCGCTGCGTTCGCTCTGTTTGCGGCCAACACCATTAACATCGGCGCCGATCTCGCGGGAATGGCGGACGCCGCTGAAATGTTAACCGGGCTTAATTCTCACTTCCTCGTGATCCTCTTTGGGGTGGCAATCGCGTCCGCCACGATCTGGCTCCGCTACCACCAAATCGCCAACACCTTGAAGTGGCTTTGTCTCGCCCTTTTTTCATACGTCATCACGGCTTTCATCGTGCATCCGGACTGGTCTGCGGCGATTCGCGATACGTTCACGCCTTCGTGGCCGAAGGGCTCTGTCGGCTGGCAAACGCTGGTCGCCATTCTTGGCACCACGATCAGCCCCTATCTCTTCTTTTGGCAGGCGTCTCAGGAGGTAGAGGAAGAGAAAGCTAAAGGCCGCCGCATGTCCCGCGAGCGGCAGGGCGCCACGAAACGTGAACTCATTAACCGGAAGCTGGACGTCGGAGTCGGAGCTTTCTTCGCTGTGCTCGTAATGTATTTCATCATGCTTACGACCGCATCTACGCTGCATCGGCACGGGATAACGAACATCGAAACCTCCCGGCAAGCCGCGGAGGTATTGGGGCCGCTCGCCGGCCGCTTTGCCGCTGTGATCTACACCGTCGGCATTCTGGGCGTCGGCTTTCTCGCCATCCCGACGCTCTCGGGTTCCGCTGCCTATGCCTTATCCGAGACGCTCAATTGGAAGGAGGGACTAGACGAAAAACTCCAGGCCGCGCGAGCGTTTTACAGTGTGGTCATCGCCAGCACTGCGGCGGGGATCGCGCTCGATTTTGCGAACATCAATCCTGTGCGTGCACTTTTCTGGACGGCCGTTATCAATGGTTTGCTCGCCCCGTTCCTTCTCGTGGGAATCTTAATCGTCGCTTCCGACAAGAACATCATGATGGGACAACCGAGCTCGATGTTGAGTCGTGTCCTGGTGGGATTCACCGCAGTCATCATGTTTGGCGCGGCCTTCGGGATGTTCTTGCTTTGAGCAGACAGTGCTCGCCCCGGCGCGGGCTTCTGCGCTGCTCGTCCACGAATCCGCGGCGTAACGATTCATAACCCGCAGGCTATTAGTTTGAACCGAATCAGGCATTAGCGGATTTTTCCCGTCGGGTTTAACGTCAGAGCGCCCCGACATGATTCGCTTGAGCGGGGTCGTCATTCACCACGGCTGGTGGCGGCTATCTTAACACCATGAATAAAAATCCTCTCAACAAAGGCATCCTCACGGAAAACGCGGCCGGCATCGGTACGGTCACTCCCGAGATGGTCGAGACACGCGCGTGCGAGCTCGCCGCGATCGCAGGTCGCGTCGGGTCACAAGCGTCCGAGCAGGATTACGAACAGGCCCGACGAGAACTGACCGGTGGGTCGGAAGTCGATGAAGACGTCGAATTTTTGGAGGCTCTTCCCGAATCGGAACGCTGGGATCCGGTGCCCGGCTCTGTCCGGCATCAGACCGAGGATTCGTTAGGCGAGGATGAGGACAGCGAAGGCCGGAGCGAAAGCGCGCAACTCGTGGAAGAAGGAATCAAGGAAGCGGAGCATGATCAGATGCTCCAGGCCGCCCGCGCCGCCGAGGCGAAGGATCAGCGCGAAGCGTGAGCGGAGAAGAGATACTGGCCTCGACGGCCCGAGCGCTCGTGACCGCCGGCAAAGGCATCTTGGCCGCGGATGAGAGTTTGCCGACAATCGGGAAACGATTCAAAGCGCTCGACATTCCCTCAACCAAAGAGAACCGCGAGGCTTATCGCGAGATGCTGTTCACGACTCCCGGACTGAGTGATTTCATTAGCGGCGTCATCCTTTTCGACGAGACCTTACGCCAACGGACGAAGGACGGCGTTCCTTCGCCAGAGTTACTGGCCAGGCAGGACATCATTCCCGGCATAAAAGTAGATATGGGAACGGTCCCGCTGCCGAATTTTCCCGGCGAAACCTTCACGCAAGGACTCGATGGCTTGCGCGAGCGGCTTAGCGAATATCGCGAGCTCGGAGCCCGTTTCACTAAATGGCGCGCGGTCATCGCGATCGGCGACGGTTTGCCGACGGCGACCTGCATCGAAACGAACGCACATGCGCTCGCTCTTTTTGCCGCACTGAGTCAGGAAGCTGGGCTGGTGCCGATCGTGGAGCCCGAAGTTTTGATGGACGGCGATCATTCGATCGCGCAGTGCGAGGAAGTCACGGGCGCCACACTCGAGCGAGTCTTTGACGAACTCTTCGGACCATCGCGTTATGCTTGAGGGAATGCTGCTCAAGACCGGGATGGTTCTCTCGGGCAAAGACGCCGCGGCGCAAGCCGACATGAAAGAAGTAGTTCGTTGTCTGCGTCGGGCGGTGCCGGCGGCAGTTCCCGGAATCGTTTTTCTTTCCGGCGGACAAAGTGACGTGGCGGCGACCGAGCGGATGAACGCCATTTGCCGCGCGGACAACCTACCGTGGAAGGTCAGTTTTTCCTTCGGACGCGCACTACAGGATGCGGCGTTAAAAACGTGGCGAGGTTCTGCGGACAACGTTGCACGCGCGCAGGCCGCCCTTCACCATCGCGCGAAATGCAATAGCCTCGCGACGCTGGGAAAATATTCGGCCGAGGCGGAACAGGAGACGCCGTGAAGATAAGTCCCCTCGCGGGGAAGCCGGCGCCACCGGAAATTCTGGTCGATGTGCCGCAGCTCATCACTGCCTATTACACCGATGTTCCGGATCCTTCGGTAGCAACGCAACGTGTCGCCTTTGGCACGTCCGGCCATCGCGGCTCGTCACTCCAACGCGCCTTCAACGAATGGCACATCCTCGCGATCACACAGGCGATCTGCCAATACCGCGCGCAGCAAAAGATCACCGGCCCGCTCTTTCTCGGTATCGACACCCACGCGCTTTCCGTTCCGGCCTGCGCCACCGCCCTCGAGGTGCTGGCGGCCAACGACGTCGAGGTGATGCTTGCCGAAGGCGACGAATACACGCCGACGCCGGTAATTTCCCACGCCATTCTGGCTTACAATCGCGAGCGCAAAACGGGACTGGCAGACGGCATTGTCATTACTCCCTCGCACAATCCGCCTAACGACGGCGGCTTTAAGTATAACCCACCCAACGGAGGTCCGGCCGACAACACCGTCACCGATTGGATCGGAGCGAAAGCCAATGCGCTTTTGGAAGCACGCCTCGAAGGAGTGAAGCGAATTCCGCACGAACGAGCGCTTCACGCTTCGACCACGCACCGCCACGACTATCTCAACAGTTACGTAAACGATCTCGGCAACGTCATCGATATGGATTTAACTCGTGGTGCAAAAATGCGTCTCGGAGTCGATCCGCTAGGCGGCGCCGGCGTCCACTACTGGCCGCGCATCGCCGAACGTCACGGCTTGAACCTGACAATTGTAAACGAAGCGATCGATCCCACTTTTCGTTTCATGACCACGGATTGGGATGGTCAGATTCGGATGGACCCTTCTTCGCCCTACGCGATGGAGCGGTTGATCGGACTGAAGGACCGTTTCGATCTCTCATTCGCCTGCGACACCGACCACGACCGGCACGGCATCGTGACCAAAAGCGCCGGCCTTCTTCCGCCGAATCATTTTCTCGCCGTCGCCATTTCCCAACTCTTTGCAAGTCGTCCGCAATGGCGCGCAGAAGCCGCAATCGGAAAGACCGTGGTCAGCAGCGCGATGATCGATCGCGTCGCCGCCCAGCTCGGCCGAAAACTCTGCGAAGTGCCAGTCGGCTTCAAATGGTTCGTCGACGGCCTGCTCAATGGGTCGTTAGGCTTTGGCGGCGAAGAGAGCGCCGGTGCGACCTTCCTGCGGCTCGATGGGAGCGTTTGGACGACCGACAAGGATGGATTCATCCCCTGCCTGCTCGCCGCTGGAATCACTGCGCGCACCGGGCGCGACCCGGGCGAACTTTACCGTCAGCTCGTCGGAGAATTCGGTGAATCGTTCTACGATCGCGTCGAGGCGCCAGCCACTCCGCAGCAAAAGCAACGCCTGGCAAAATTATCGCCCGAACAAATCACGCTGACCGAACTGGCGGACGAGAAGATAGAAACCGTCCTCACTCACGCGCCGGGCAACGGTGCTTCCATCGGGGGAATAAAAGTCATAACCGAGAACGGATGGTTCGCGGCGCGCCCGTCCGGAACTGAAGATATCTATAAAATCTACGCAGGAAGCTTCACGGGGGCGGACCATCTACGCCGCCTCCTCCAGGAAGCCCAGACAATCGTCGACGAAGCTCTGTCACAAGCAGCAGTAGCGAGACCGGAAAAGGATCATCCGTCAGGGAATCATCCTCGGATGACGCTGCCGGAAGCAGTCGCAGTATCTCGCAATGAGGGAGATCCCAATTAATGCCTTCCAAGATTACAACCTTGTTTCTCGATATCGGGGGCGTCCTGCTTACTGACGGCTGGCAACGCGACTCGCGGAAACGCGCGGCCAAAGTGTTTCGTTTGGATCAGAGCGAAATGGAAGAACGACATCACATGGTCTTCGACACCTATGAGGAAGGAAAACTCACGCTTGAGGAATATCTGGACTGGGTGGTGTTCTACAAAAAGCGACCGTTCACGCCGGCACACTTTCGGCGCTTCATGTTCGCCCAGTCGACACCGTACCCCGAAATGATCGAGCTCGTCCGACAGCTTAAGGCCAAATACGGCCTTAAGATCATTGTCTTGAGTAACGAAGCGAGAGAGTTAAATGCCTACCGGATTCGCACGTTCAAGCTGGCCGGGTTTGTCGACGCGTTTGTTTCTTCCTGCTTCGTTCACCTCCGCAAGCCCGACGCAGACATTTTCCGGCTGGCGTTGGACATTGCTCAGACGCCAGCCCGGCAAATAATCTATGTCGAAAACACCGAGATGTTCGTCCAGATCGCGGAAGGCATGGGGATTCAAAGTATTCTTCACACGGACTGCCGCTCTACTCGCGCGCAACTATCCGCGTTTGGGTTGCAGAGTAACTAACGAGTCTTACGTGAATCCGGCTGCATCATTCATCCTGACCATCAACGGCGGCTCCTCGAGCATTAAGTTTGCCTTTTACCGGGTAGGTGAACCGCTGAAGCGAGAACTATACGGAAAGATTGATCGCATCGGCTTGAAGGGAACAGTTTTGACCTTCAACGATGTCACCGGGAAACAGCCAGAGAGTCACGAACTCGCCGCCGCCGATCATAAGGCAGCAGTAAAGTTGTTGATTAGTTGGTTCGAAGGCCAGAAGAGCTTCGAATCAGTCCAGGCGGTGGGACATCGAGTCGTTCACGGCATGCAGCACACCGCGCCCGAGCTCGTCACCCCGGAGCTGCTCGACGAACTGCGTCGCCTTACGCCGTTCGATCCCGAACATCTCCCCAGCGAGATCGAACTGATCGAGGCCTTCCGAAAGCGTCATCCGCAGATGCCGCAAGTGGCTTGTTTCGACACTGCGTTTCACCGCGACATGCCGCGCGTCGCGAAGCTCCTTCCCATCCCGCGGCGCTACGATGTGAAAGGAGTGCAACGCTACGGCTTCCACGGTTTGTCCTACGCGTATCTGTTGGAAGAACTGGCGCGCCTTGGCGATCCGGCGGCGACGAAGGGCCGCGTGATCCTCGCGCATCTCGGCAACGGCGCGAGCATGGCCGCGGTGCGAGACGGCAAAAGCATCGACACCAGTATGGGTTTTACGCCCGCCTCTGGATTACCGATGAGCACGCGCTCCGGCGATCTCGATCCGGGGTTGATCAGCTACTTTGCGCAGACGGAGAAAATGACCGCGCCGCAATTTCAAAAGATGGTGAACCACGAATCCGGCCTGCTCGGAGTTTCAGAGATCAGCTCCGACATGCGCGACTTGCTCGCGCAGGAAAACAGCGACGCGCGCGCGGCGGAAGCGGTGGCGCTTTTTTGTTATCAGGCGAAAAAATGGATCGGCTCCTTCGCTGCGGCGCTCGGCGGATTGGACACGCTCGTCTTCGCCGGCGGCATCGGCGAAAGCGCGCCGCTCATCCGCGAGCGGGTTACTGACGGACTCGGATTTCTCGGCATCGAACTCAGCCCGCAACGCAATGCGAAAAACGAAGCCCTGATCTCGCCGGACGGTGCCCGCGTTACCGTGCGAGTCATTCGCACCGATGAAGAATTCATGATCGCAAAGTCAGTCGCTCGCCTCCTGCAATTGGAAGTGCCTAACGAACAATGAACACACTCACACCTGACCTCCTACAAAAGATCGACGCTTACTGGCGGGCGGCGAACTATCTCTCAGTCGGCCAGATTTATCTCTTCGATAATCCGCTGCTCAAACGTCCGCTCGCGCTCACGGATGTGAAGCACATGCTGCTTGGTCACTGGGGCACGACGCCAGGACAGAACTTCATCTACGCGCACTTGAATCGGGTCATTAAGAAATACGACTTGGATATGATTTATGTCTCCGGTCCGGGACATGGCGGGCCCGCGGTCGTGGGTAACACTTATCTCGAAGGCACCTACAGCGAGATCTATCCAAACATCAGTCAGGATGAGGCCGGGCTGCAGAAGCTCTTTCTGCAGTTTTCATTTCCAGGTGGAATTCCGAGTCACGCTTCGCCGGAGACACCCGGCTCGATTCACGAAGGCGGTGAGTTGGGCTATTCGCTTAGTCACTCCTTCGGCGCGGTCTTTGATAACCCTGATCTCATCGTGGCCTGCGTGGTCGGCGATGGCGAAGCGGAGACCGGACCGCTGGCCACGGCCTGGCATTCGAACAAGTTCCTCGATCCGGCGACCGATGGCGTGGTCCTGCCAATCCTGCATCTCAACGGCTACAAGATTTCCAACCCGACCATCCTCGCCCGCATCACGCACGAGGAATTGGAACAGTTGCTTCGCGGCTACGGTTGGTCGCCGATCTTCGTCGAAGATCATGAGCCAGCACTGATGCACGAAGCGATGGCTACGGCGCTCGATGCTGCGATTGAGCATATCAAACAGATTCACGAACGCGCCCGCGCCAATGGCGACCTCACACGACCGCGCTGGCCGATGATTGTGCTCAACTCACCCAAGGGTTGGACCGGACCAAAGGTGGTCGATGGGTTGCAGATCGAAGGAACGTTCCGCGCGCACCAAGTGCCTATCTCCGACCCGCGCGCTCATCCTGAGCATCTGAAACTGTTGGAAGATTGGCTGCGGAGTTATCGGCCGGAGGAACTCTTCGATGAGTCAGGCCGCCTCAAACCAGAGCTGGCCGAGCTTGCGCCCAAAGGCGAACGGCGGATGGGCGCAAATCCTCACGCCAATGGCGGAATCCTCCTGCGCGATCTGCGGATGCCGAACTTCTGCGATTACGCCGTCGATGTGCCCGCGCCCGGAACCCGCGGCCTCGGCGATACCCATGTGCTCGGTCCTTTCCTCCGCGACGTCGCGAAGCTGAACGAAGATCAGAGAAACTTCCGCGTCTTCGGTCCGGATGAAACGCTCTCCAATGGTCTCGAAGCACTCTTCGGCACGACCAATCGCCAATGGGACGCGGCCACCGTGCCTAACGACCAATGGCTCGCGCCCGCCGGCCGCGTCATGGAGATGCTAAGCGAACATCAATGCGAAGGCTGGCTCGAAGGTTATCTGCTGACCGGCCGCCACGGACTCTTCAATTGCTACGAAGCTTTCATCCACATCATCGACTCGATGTTCAACCAGCATGCCAAATGGTTGAAGGTCACCGCGGGTCTGCCGTGGCGTCGGAAGATCGCGTCGCTGAACTACCTACTCGCTTCGCACGTCTGGCGTCAGGATCACAATGGCTTCACCCACCAGGACCCCGGCTTCATCGACCACGTCGTGAACAAGAAGGCGGAAGTCGTCCGCGTCTATCTCCCACCGGACGCCAACTGCTTGCTTTCAGTGATGGATCACTGCCTGCGCAGCCGTCATTACGTCAACGTCGTCATCGCCGGCAAACACCCCGCGCCGCAGTGGCTCACGATGGACGCCGCGGTCAAACACTGCACGGAAGGCATCGGCATTTGGTCGTGGGCGAGCAACGACCAGGACGTTGCGCCCGATGTCGTCATGGCTTGTTGCGGTGACGTCCCGACGCTCGAGACTCTCGCCGCCGTCTCGATCATGCGAGAGCATTTGCCGGAACTGAAGATCCGCGTGGTGAACGTCGTGGATCTCATGCGACTCCAGCCGCAAACCGAGCATCCGCACGGTTTGAGCGATCGCGATTTCGACGAGCTTTTAACGAAAAACAAGCCGGTCATCTTCGCCTTTCACGCCTACCCGTGGCTCATCCATCGACTGACTTATCGCCGCACCAATCACCACAACATTCACGTCCGCGGTTACAAGGAAGAAGGCACCATCACGACGCCGTTCGACATGACCGTGCTCAACGAGCTCGACCGTTTCCATCTCGTCATGGACACGATCGATCGTGTCCCGCAGACCGGTGAGAAGGGCATCTATCTCAAGCAGCAGCTCCGCGACAAACTGATCGAGCACAAGCGTTACATCGACAAGAACGGTCAGGACCTGCCCGAGATCAGGAACTGGAAATGGGAAACGTCGTCGCAATCATGAACGCCAAGCCCAGCCTAACGAACAAAGGGGTGATCGTTTCAGTGCGCGGAAGCGTCGTGGATGTGCGCTTCGATGAAAAACTGCCGTCGATTTACTCGGTCCTGCGCACGGGCGCGAAAAAAGAAATCGTGCTCGAAGTCCTGGCGCAAAGTGACGCGCATCACGTGCGCGGAATTGCTCTCACGCCGACGCAAGGTCTCGCCCGCGGCATGGCGGTGGAGGACACCGAGGGGCCGCTCAAAGCGCCGGTCGGTAAAGGCATCCTCTCGCGCATGTTCGACGTCTTCGGCAACGCGATCGATCGCGAGCCGGCACCAACCGATATCCAATGGCGTTCGGTCCATCGCGATCCGCCGCCGTTGAATCGGCGTTCGACCAAATCGGAAATTTTCGAGACTGGCATCAAGGTGATCGACGTCCTGTTGCCCTTGGAGCGTGGCGGCAAGGCTGGACTTTTCGGCGGCGCGGGCGTGGGCAAGACGGTGCTGCTCACCGAGATGATTCACAACGTCGTCGCCCACCAGGAAGGCGTGAGCATCTTTTGCGGCATCGGTGAACGCTGCCGCGAAGGCGAGGAGTTTTACCGCGACATGAAAGCGGCCGGTGTGTTGCAAAACATGGTCATGGTCTTCGGCCAGATGAACGAGCCACCGGGCAGCCGTTTTCGGGTCGGTCACGCCGCCCTCACGATGGCCGAATATTTTCGCGACGACGAACATCGCGACGTCCTGCTCCTGATCGATAACATTTTTCGCTTCATCCAGGCCGGCATGGAGGTCTCCGGTTTGATGGGTCAAATGCCGTCGCGTCTCGGTTATCAGCCGACGATGGGGACCGAGCTCTCTGGATTGGAAGAACGCATCGCGAATACAGATTCCGGCGCGATTACTTCCATCCAGGCCGTCTATGTGCCCGCGGATGATTTCACCGATCCCGCAGCGGTCCACACCTTCTCGCATCTCTCCGCGTCGATCGTCCTTTCGCGCAACCGCGCGAGCGAAGGACTTTTCCCCGCAATCGATCCGCTGCAATCGAGTTCCAAAATGGCGACGCCGGGAATCGTCGGCGACCGGCATTACAAATTGGCGCAGGAAATCCGGCGTACGCTCGCGCAATATGCCGATCTCAAGGACATCATCGCGATGCTCGGGCTAGAGCAACTTTCGCCGGAAGATCGCAACGTCGTCGCCCGCGCGCGGCGATTGGAACGTTTTCTCACGCAACCTTTTTTCACGACCGAGCAGTTCACCGGGATGAAAGGTAAACTCGTTAGTCTGAAGGATGCGCTGGATGGTTGTGAGCGCATCCTGAACGACGAATTCAAGGATTACCCGGAGAGCGCGTTTTACATGATTGGGTCGGTCGATGAAGCGAAGGCGAAAGCGAAACCTGCCGACGCCGCCAAGTCTACGCCTGACGCGAAACCTCAACCGACACCAGAGCCAGCGGCCGTCGCATGAAGCTCAAGATTCTCCTGCCATTCCAGGTCTTCGCCGAGAAGACCGATGTGTCACGCATCGTCGCGGAGACGCCAGATGGCTCCTTTGGCCTTCTGCCCCAGCGTCTCGATTGCGTCGCCTCGCTCGCGCCCGGAATCCTGACTTACGAAACCGAATCCGACGGCGAAGTCTTCGTCGCGGTGGATGAAGGCGTGCTCGTTAAGACTGGCCAGGATGTCCTCGTCTCGGTGCGTCGCGCGCTGGGCGGAACCGATCTCGGACAACTGCGCGACGCGGTGACGAAAGAGTTCCTCAATCTCGACGAAGCCGAACGAAACGTCCGCTCGGTCATGGCAAAATTGGAAACCGGATTTCTGCATCGTTTCGCCAGTTTCCAACATGAGTAACCCGCCTAACGAATCGCCCGATTTCTCCGAACAGATCGGAGCGAAGGCGGCGCGCAAACTGAAGGCGCGGCGCAATCCCAGCCCCGGCGTCTGGTTCGGGCTCGGCATGATGGGATTGATCGGCTGGTCCGTCGTCGTCCCGACCTTGCTCGGCGCCGCACTCGGCATCTGGCTCGATAAACATCATCCCGGAAATCACCCGTGGACCCTTGCGCTCCTGGTCGCAGGGCTCACGCTCGGTTGCCTGAACGCATGGCGTTGGGTCGCGAATGAAGAGAAGGCGATGCGCGACGAAGAGAAGCCTAACGATGAATGATTCGTTCCCATTTGTACTCGCGGGACTGGCCGGTCTTTTGCTCGGTGCGATCTTTTTCGGCGGACTTTGGTGGACGGTGCGCAAAGGTCTTACTGCCAAACAACCGGCGCTCTGGTTCCTCGGTAGCACACTGCTGCGCATGGGTATCGCGTTGGCTGGTTTCTACTTTGTCGGCCGCAGTGATTGGCAACGGCTGCTGGCCTGCCTGGCCGGCTTTGTTGTTGCGCGCTTCGTCGTGACCTGGCTCACGCGCCAACCCCGCGATGATCATCACTCCCAAAAACCGGAGGCCAGTCATGCACCTTAGTCCTGATCAGGTGATCTATTGGCAGCATGGGTTTTTCAAACTCAATGCCACGATTGTTTTCACCTGGGGGATCATGATCGTGCTCGCCGTCGGATCGAAACTCATCACGCGCAATCTAACGACCGAACTTGAACGGACCCGGTGGCAGAATTTCCTGGAAATCGTCGTCACCGGGATCAACAAACAAATCGCCGAGGTCGGCCTGCGTAACCCAGAGAAGTATCTTGGTTTCCTCGGCACCCTCTTCCTCTTCGTCGCCACGGCTGCGCTCTGCACCATCCTGCCCGGTTACGAGCCGCCCACCGCTTCGCTTTCGACCACCGTGGCTCTCGCACTTTCCGTCTTTGTCGCGGTGCCGCTCTTCGGCATCGAAGACCAGGGGGTCGGTGGCTATCTCAAGTCCTACGCCGAGCCGACGATCATCATGCTGCCGTTTAACATTATCAGCGAGCTCTCACGTACCCTCGCGCTCGCCGTCCGTCTCTTCGGCAACATGATGAGCGGAGCGATGATCATCGGTATTCTTCTCACCATCACGCCGTTCATTTTCCCGATCGTCATGACCGCGCTCGGTCTGCTCACCGGCATGGTGCAGGCCTACATCTTCAGCATTCTCGCCGCGGTTTACATCGCCGCGGCCACCCGCACACGTCAGCCCAAACTGGCGAAAGCAACCCAACCAAGAAAGGACAACACCCATGGATAACATGACTCTCATTGCAATGGCCTCGATCGTCACTGCCGGCCTAACGACCGGGATCGGCTGCATGATGCCGGCTCTCGGCGAAGGCCGCTCGGTCGCGGCCGCGCTCACCTCCCTGGCGCAGCAGCCGGACGCCTCCGCCACGATCACGCGCACGCTCTTCGTCGGCCTCGCCATGATCGAATCGACCGCCATCTACTGCTTCGTCGTCTCGATGATTCTGATCTTCGCCAATCCGTTTTGGAATCACGTCGTCGCGCAGGCGGCGGGAAAGTAATCGATGCTGATCGACTGGTTCACGGTCGGGGCGCAGGCGCTCAACTTCCTCATCCTGGTGTGGCTGTTGAAGCGCTTCCTTTATAAACCCATCCTCAACGCCATCGGTGCGCGAGAGAAGCGCATCGCTGCCGAGCTCGCGGATGCCGATGCGAAAAAAGCCGAAGCGAAAAAGGAACGCGACCAGTTCCAGCATAAGAACGAGGAGTTCGACCAGCAACGCGCCGCGCTCTTAAGTAAGGCTACGGACGAAGCCAAAGCCGAACGCCAGCGCCTCCTCGACGAAGCGCGCAAAGCCGCTGACGCCCTAAGCGCCAAGCGAGGCGAGACACTGCGCAACGACGCGCAGCACTTGAGCCAGGCGATCAGCCGCAAGACGCAGGAAGAAGTGTTCGCCATCACACGAAAAGCGCTGACGGATCTCGCGACGACAAGCTTGGAAGAGAGGACGGCCGACGTTTTCGTTCGACGCCTGCAGGCGATCGACGCGAAGACGAAAGCGAGTCTCGGCGAAGCTCTCAAGACTGCGTCCGAACCCGCAGTGGTGCGGAGTGCGTTCGATCTACCTGCCGAGCAACAAGCCGCAATTCAGAAAGCGCTCAACGAAACGTTCTCGACCGATATCAAGGTCCGATTCGAAACCGCGCCGGATTTGATCAGCGGAATTGAGCTCACCGCGAACGGCCAAAAGGTCGCGTGGAGTATCGCGGACTACCTCAGGTCGCTGGAAACTGGCGTGGAAGAGTTGCTGAAAGAGAAAGACAAACCCGACGCCAAAGCTAACGGATCAAAGCCGGTCGCGGAAAGCCCATGACCGAAGCGCCGGAAAGTTTGCAGAGCGTCTTCGACCGCACATTCGCGGGAATCGATCAGGCAAGGGAAGCGTTTGCGCCTTCGCTCACGCCGCGCGAGGTCGGCACGATCATCAGCGTCTCTACCGGCATCGCGCGCGTCGCGGGTCTTCCGAATGCGGGCTTTGAGGAGCTGCTCAAATTTCCCGGCGACCTTTTCGGGATCGCGTTCAACGTCGACGAGGATGAAATCGGCGTGGTCTTGTTAGGCGAATATCAGGAACTGCACGCCGGCGATGAAGTCGAGCGCACGGGCCGGGTCATGGATGTGGCCGTGGGCGAGGGATTGCTCGGGCGGGTGATCGATCCGCTTGGTCGACCGCTCGATGGCAACAGTCCGCTCTCCGCCACGGCGCGGCTGCCGATCGAACGTCCTTCTCCGGCGATCATGGATCGCGCACCCGTTACGGTGCCGCTCCAGACTGGGCTCAAAGTGATCGACGCGCTCATTCCGATCGGGCGCGGACAGCGCGAATTGATTGTCGGCGACCGTCGGACCGGTAAGACGGCCATCGCGATCGACACCATTCTGAATCAGCGCGACCGCGATGTGGTGTGCGTCTATTGCGCGATTGGTCAGCGCGCCTCGGCGGTTGCCAAAGCGGTAGCTGGTTTACGCGAGAAGGGCGCAATGGATTACACCGTCGTAGTCGTGACTGAAGGGAACGATCCGCCTGGACTCGCGTACATCGCGCCTTATGCGGCGACGAGCATCGCGGAGCATTTCATGGAAGCGGGGCGCGACGTGCTGATCGTTTACGACGATCTCACGCATCACGCGCGCGCCTATCGCGAGCTGTCGTTGCTGCTTCGCCGACCGCCCGGTCGCGAAGCTTTTCCCGGCGACATCTTTTACATTCATTCGCGGTTGCTGGAACGCTCCACCCATCTACGCAAAGAACTCGGCGGCGGATCGCTCACGGCGTTGCCGATCATCGAGACCGAAGCACAAGACATTTCCGCTTACATCCCGACCAATCTCATCTCGATTACCGACGGACAGATTTATCTCTCGCCTTCGCTTTTTGAATTGGGCGTGCTGCCGGCAGTCGATGTCGGCAAGTCGGTTTCGCGCGTCGGTGGCAAGGCGCAGTTGGCCGCCTACCGGGCCGTGGCAGGCGATCTCAAACTCGCTTACGCGCAATTCGAGGAACGCGAAACCTTCTCCCGCTTCGGCGCGCGCCTGGACGAGGAAGCGCGCAAGATCATCGAGCACGGCCGCCGCATCCGTGCTTGTCTCGAGCAGCCGGAATTCGATCCGGTTTCAGTGCCGGAACAAATCGCCGTCCTGCTGGCCCTGACCGCGGGGCTCTTCGACGACGTCCCGCTCGAACGCATGAAAGAAGCCGAACAAGCGCTCCGCGAGGCCGCGGCCAAGATTCCGATGGAAGTCGTCAAACGCCTGAGCACCGCTGACAAGTTGAGCGACGAAGATCGCAAAACGATGACCGACATCGCGCGCCAGCCGCTCACCGCATTTCACCCGAAGCCGAAAGCGGCCGACGAAAAGAAATCATGAGCAACACGACGGAAAGCTTGCGCCGCAAAATCGCCAGCGCGGGCGATCTGCAATCTGTCGTCCGCACGATGAGGGCCGTAGCCGCGTCGAGCATCGGGCAATACGAGAAATCGGTGCAGTCGTTAGGTGATTATTA
>JBBSEO010000014.1:0-19066 GCA_038239645.1 Chthoniobacterales bacterium
TCCGGGACGAAATGGAAGGAGGAACGAAATCCATATTTTCGGTCAGCCGCCGCCAGGTCTCGGCACTTCCTCAGACCAATTCTAGTCTCGACGTCGTGGGTGAGAACAAAAGCAAACTGCTTCCCTTCGGGCCAGCCTTTCCAATCGGCGGGCGGCACCTGAGACCCCGGCATAATCGGCCACGTATCGGTCACGTGATGACGCAACCGTTGAGCGAAATTTCGTCGGACGGCCGTGCGGAGAGACCGCGGGACGAACGGCTTCAGGCGATAATAAATGCGATTGCGAAGCATGAAGTCTAAACCTAACGAACCAGAGTCGCGACTCTGCCGGGGGAAACGATGCGCGCCACGACGCCAGCAACAGCAGAAATCTGGCCGTCGGTTAGTTCCGGATAAATGGGGAGGGCAAGTATCTCTGCGGCAGCGCACTCACTCTCGGGTAGATCTCCCCGTGCGTAACCGAGGTGGCGAAAGCATTCCTGCAGATGCAATGGGACTGGGTAGTAGATCTCGCAGCCGATCCCTTCCTTTTCCAACTCCTGCTTAAGGCGGTCGCGCTCTTCCACTCGCACCACAAATTGATGAAAGACATGACTGTCGGTCACGACGCTGGGGAGATAAATGCTCGGGCCGCCTTCCCGCCAGGCTGCATCCCGGTTATAACTGGCTGTCTCGGCGACGACGAGGCCGAGGTCCTCCAAAATCTCGCGATAGCTTTCGGCATGCCGTTGACGCGCCGCGATCCATTGCTCGAGATATTTTAGCTTTACCGTCAGCACGGCCGCTTGCAGTGCATCGATGCGGAAGTTCCCACCAACGATGCGATGGTAATACCTTTTCTCAGCCCCATGACCTCGCAGGAGCCGGAGATTCTCAGCTTTGTCTGGATCATTCGTCACGATCAACCCGGCGTCGCCCGCAGCTCCGAGATTCTTGGACGGAAAAAACGAGAAACACCCGTAGTCACCGACAGTTCCGGCGGCACGACGATCAAGCTTCGCCCCCAGCGCCTGCGCAGCGTCCTCGATCACAGCGATGCCGTGCCGGGCCGCGATAGACGAAATCGCTTCCGTATTCGCCATTTGTCCGTAGAGATGCACCGGAAGGATTGCCTTCGTGCGCGAGGTAACTCTCGCCTCAATCTTTTCGACGTCGATGTTGTAATCCGTTGGATCGATGTCGACGAAAACGGGCGTCGCCCCCAGGCGGCTGATCGTGCCGGCGGTGGCGAAGAAGGAGAACGGGGTGGTAATGACCTCGTCGCCGGGACCTACCTCGAGGTCCATCAAACACATCAGAAGGGCATCGGTTCCGGAAGAAACCGCAACGGCATACTTGGCGCCAGTGTAGGCAGCGAGTTTCTCTTCCAGTTCGCTGACCTTGCTTCCGAGGATGAATTGCTGCGAAGCAAAGACCTCGCGGACGGCTTGATCGATCTCGTCGTGAATGAGCGCGTATTGCGCTTTCAAGTCCAGAAGTGGGACCTTCAAATTATTGCGGCGCTAAATTTGGATACAAAAAGGCCGAAACGCATCGGCGCAGAAGTTCGGCGAACGCGCTTAGCTCGCGGAATCAATCCAATTCGGAGCGTATCGGCGAGTCTTATTCAACACGACGGAAACATCCGCGCGTGCGGCCATGAGCTCATCGTATCCGCGCTTCACGGTATCGCGCTGATTATCCTCGGAGGGAACGACGAGCAGAACCTTATCCATGAGCGCGGAAAGACCGATGGTCGGACTGGTCTGGCTCAGGGGTGGCATATCGAAAATGATGTAGTCGAAATCGCTCGCCTTTAGGTTGGGGACGAGCGAGAAGAATTTTTTCAAACCGAGCTGCGCCCGATTTTCGGTTTGGCCGACAGTCGCAAGATAAAGGTTATCCGCGGCTGAAGTAATGGGCGCGGCCGGTTCGATCGACTTCGTTAGCGACGCCGCGGGACGACCGGCGAAGAAAGGATGCGCATCACCGTTCGAGGCATTGACATCCACGAGCAAGACTTTGCCATCGCCCGTCTCGGAGAGCGCGGCAGCCACGCCGGCAGCCAAAGTCGAAACACCGGAGCCTGCACCGAAGCCAGTGACGCCAACCAGCTTGGGTTTGTGCGTGACACCATTGAGCTCGAAGTAAAGGCCGAGGCGATCGCGGATCGCTTCGGAGTAGGGACGGATGAAATGTCCTGGGTCCCACGGCGCCAAAGTGGTTTCGCCGTCGGCGCTGCCGTTGCCATTTTTCGAACCATTCTTCCAGGTAAGACTCTTCTTCTTCGAAGGGGTCTGATCCGGGATGGAGAGCATGACGGGCGCATGCAGCGCAGCCTCGATTTCGTGACGGCGCTTGAAGCTCCGTCGCACGAGCAACTCGAGGAAAAGCGAGATGAACAGGCCGATAGCCAGTCCGCCTGCGGCGAGAGCGAGAGCCCCTTTGTTCCGAATTTTCGTTACGAGCGCCGGCGGCGACGGACGCTGCACGGCGCTGATATTCGGCATCTTCGAAGGATCGAGTGCTTCGTCGACACGTGCTCTCTCCAAGGTCCCCTGGAAGTATTTATAATTCGCTTCCTGCAGCTCTTTCTCACGCTCCAGATTTGCAATCCGCGGTGCGAGATCGCCGAGTTGCTTCTCCTTTTCCTTGAGCTCTTTCGCCCGCCCACGCAACTCCTCCACCTTGGCTTTCATGCCCGAAAGGCGCGCCTGTTCGGAGGCAAAATCAAGCTTGTTCGCGGAGGTCACGCCGTTAGCGCTGACTTTGCTTCCGAGTTCCGGGTATTTCTTGAGGAGAGTACGCCGCTGTGATTCCAAGTCCGCGATGGAGGCCTGGTTCATCTTCACGAGCACATTTTCAGAGGTATATTTGGCTGACATCTCCAGCCCGGTCTGCCGAGCCTTGGCCAGACTTGCGGCCAGCGCTTCGTATTGATCAACATCTTTCGGTGAAGCGGTCGCGGCCGGCGAAGCCGTAGCATCTCCTTCTTTCGCCGCGCCGGCCGGCGAACCACCCGAGAGCTGCCGAACTTTGGCCTCTTGTTCCGCGTAATCGCTTTCCGATTCGCGTAATTGATCCCCCAGCCGTGTGACTTCCGTGTTGAAGGCGGTCGTGCTATCCGAAAGGGAGAGAATTCCGGCTTTTTCCTTAAGGGCCTTGAGCGCGTCTTCGGTCTGGTTCAAACGCGCGCGAACCTGATCGGTCTGTTGGGAGACGAAGTCGAATGCACCCGCGGAACGGTGGACTTCGAGATGCTTAATGAAGTAGCGATTGACGAGTTCATTCAAAACGGCGACCGCGACCTCGGGGTGACTGTTCTTGTAGCTGACGATAATGATGTTCGTGTCTTTCCCTGCGACCAGCTCGAGGTTCTTGATGATGGAGTTCGCGGCATCTTCGACGGTGGGCTTGGCCGCGTCGGGCAGCACCCGTTTCGGACCGAGCGCCTGAGCGACCTGAATCGCCAGATCCCAACTGCCGAGAATTTCCACCTCGGAACCAATGACATTCGTATTCTGATTGTTTCGCATCGCCGCCGCGCTATCGGCTGGGTCAATGGCGCTGCGATCTACCACGTAACGGACGAGCAGTTTCGCCTGCGAGGCGTAGGTCGCCGGGAAGAGGAAGTAGAACGCGGCGGCGGCGAGTAAGCCCACCAAGGTCGAGATGAGGACGAGGCGTTTGTGCTTGAAGACCGCAAAGAGAACGCTCTGCAGGTTAAACGTTGATGGTTCTTCTAAGAGAGGATCAGGCATAATATTTTCTCGCGGTGAGTCAGTCCAAATGCGGGTAGATGAGGGCGCCGGCGGCCCGGTTCACGGCGAGAGGCAACAAACGGAAAAGGTGATTCGCGGACGAAGGAACAGTACTGCTCGATTCGCCGGTCCAACCGGCTTGGCGCAGGTCAAAACGGTAATAGTTCAAGGCGCTTTCTTCAGCGCCCCACGAAAGCTTGAATCGGCGGAGGCCTTCCTGGCCGACATCGCTGCGACCAAAATGAAGTTCTTCGGCTCCCCGCCGAATGAGCTCCTGGATACCGTGCCACATCGCGAAGTTGTTTGGCCGGTGTTCCTGGTAACGAACGTCCGAGGCGCCGAATTTGTAAACCGCGCGAGCGCCTTGTTGAAAATAGAGCGCGGCGGCGATGGGCCGATCATCTTTTCGGACGATCGTGGTGAAACCCAATCCCGGAGCGACGAGATGACGATGGATCGCCTCGAAGAATGAACGCGGCTGAGGCGGCACGCCGTGGCGGCGCCGGGTCTGCGCATGCAGGTCGAAAAGCTCGATCACACTTGCCAAGTCGTTAGAAAATTCGACCGCTAGCTCACTACGCTCGGCCTTGCGGATGGCCCGTTGATTCGAAGCGTCGAAACCGGCGAAAATCGTTTCGAGTGCGGGGGTGAGAGAGAGCCGATGCGCGAAATACGTTTTCGAAACTGGGGTACTCAGACCGGTCAATCCCGCCCCGCGAAGCTCGAAGAATTTCCATCGGTTCGCGCGGGCAATGCGGTAGAGCTGTTCCACGAGTTCGGCCGCGGCCGAGTGGTCGAACAGCAGCGGGTCGCAGTAGTCGCTGAAGGGCAGGGAAACTCCGCGACGCCCAGTGATGGCACTTCGAACTTCCATGAGCGGAAGAAGAGCCACCAGCCGCCCCTCGTTCCAGGCACGCAGATAGAGCGCGCGATGTCCGTAGACTTCCGACAAAACAGCTGACCACGCCGAGCCATGGAAAACCGATGCGCGCGGATGAGTAGAAACCTGCTCATCCCAATCCTGATCCGACGCCGGATCGATCTGCTCAATTCGCAACGGCACGCGCGCCGATGATGGCACAAAGCCGCTCATGAAATCGAGTGGAATGGCGGCGGTGAGTGACACGACAATTATTCCTATTTCACGCCGCGACCGCGGCGCCGACCGCATCGGCGACCGCATCAATGACATAATCAGCCTGTTCGGTCGTTAGTTCGGGGAACATCGGGAGGGAGATAAATTCCTGGGCGATCTCCTCCGCCACCGGGAACGAACCAACGCCTTGATCGAGGAAAGAATAAGCCTCCTGCAAATGAACTGGAACCGGATAATGCACGCCCGTGCCGACGCCTTTGTGCTCGAGGCGTTGCATGACTGTGTCGCGATTTTTCACGCGGATGGCATAGACGTGGAAGACATGCTTCGAGTAATCCGCCGTCTGCGGCGCGATGATTTCATCCATGCCGGAGAAAGCTGAGTGGTATTGCGCGGCGCGGGCGCGGCGAGCTTCGTTGCCGCGTTCGAGCCCGCGTAATTTGATCGAGAGACATCCGCCCTGCATCGCATCCATGCGGCCGTTCCAGCCAATCATGGAGTGATGATATTTCTTACTCTGGCCGTGGTCTCGCAATGTCCTGATCTTTGCCGCCATTTCCGAGTTGTTCGTCACCACGGCCCCGGCCTCGCCCAGGGCGCCCAGGTTCTTGCCGGGGTAAAAACTGAATCCAGCGGCGTCGCCCATCGTTCCGGCGCGCCGCCCTTTGTATTCGGCACCGTGCGCCTGCGCGGCATCTTCAATCACCGCGAGACCATGTTGGCGGCCAAATTTCAGGATCGGATCCATGTCGGCGCATTGTCCGAAAAGATGAACCGGCACGATCGCCTTGGAGCGCGACGTCAGTGCCCCAGCGAGAGCGCGGGGATCCATCGTGTAAGTCTTTTCGTCGACGTCGACAAAAACCGGGGTGGCCCCGCAAAAGCTGATCGCCTCCGCCGTCGCCATAAAGGTGCTCGGAACGGTGATGACTTCGTCGCCCGGTCCGACGCCCGCGGCCAAAAGCGCAAACCAAAGTGCGTCGGTGCCGTTGCCGACCCCGATTGCCTCCTTCGCCTGACAATACGCGGCAAATTCCTTTTCGAACTGGGAAACGAATGGTCCGCCGGCAAAAACCGCGCTGTCGATGACCTCGCGGATGACGGATTCAAACTCGGCGCGCAAAGGCGCGTGATGCGACTTGAGATCAAGAAAGGGAACTTTCATACGTTAAAAAAATGAATGCTGGCGGTTAGACCCCGCTCTCCTCACGCAGAGATCGGGCCATTTCGCCCGGCAGAAACAACACCGGCGGTAGCCAAGGCCCGTCCCGATGGACGCCGCCGGGAAAAGTCTACCGGTGCACCATTCGCCTTGAGCGAGGAGGAGGCTGCTTCCAGAATCTGGACCAGTTCCAATCCGGACGGTCCGCTGGTCAGGCACTCGACCTTCTTGTCGATGCAGTCGATGAAGTGCTGGCATTCCACCTTGAGCGGCTCCTCCTGCTGGATGTGCGGGATGTAGCTGTCCCCGTAATGATAGGAATAATGAAACTCCGCGAAGGTGTCGTAATGTGGCGGACGATCGACCCGAACATCGTAGATGCGCAGCTTTTCGAGAGGTTGCAGATCATCGTAAACGATCATGCGACGAGTGCCGACGATGGTCATTTCGCGCACCTTGCGCGGCTCGAGCCAGCTGCTTTGGATCGTGGCGAAACGTTTGTTCCGGAAAAGAAGCGAAAGGTTGGTCACGTCTTCGATGCCCGGCGTGACGTGCGCGTTGCCCTGGCAGTTCACGGTGAGCGGGAGCTCGTCGAGAATGTGCAGGATGATTGAAATATCATGCGGAGCGAGGTCCCAGGTCACATTAATGTCCTTCTGGAACAGGCCGAGGTTCAGGCGTCGCGCATTGATGTAGCGGATGTCGCCGATGTCGCCGGCGCGCACGATATCAGCGATTTTCTGCACGCAGGACGAATAAAGGAAAGTATGCCCGACCATCAGAACCAGACCTTTCTCGTCAGCAATATCGATGAGTTCCTGGCATTCTGCCGAAGAGGAAGCGAGCGGCTTTTCCACCATGACGTGCTTGCCGGCTTCCAAGGCCGCCTTCGCGAGGTCGAAATGAAACGCGACCGGGGTCGCAATGGAAATCGCGCTGATTTCCGGATCGTCGATCAGATCGCTCGCCTCGGTGAAGGTTTGAACGTCGGAATAAAGGTTTTGCAAATGACGAAGCCGGGCCTGGCTTTTGTCACAGATGGATTTCAGGCGGCAGCTGGTGAGGGCTTTGAAATTGCGGACCAGGTTCGGTCCCCAATAACCAAGGCCGATCACTCCCACATTAAGCGGAGAGGGCATTGTTTAGGTTTTTAGAGATTACTTCGCGGCGGCGGCGATAGCCGGCATCGACCGATTATTGGTCGAGCTCTCGAAGACCTGGTTGAGAATGGCCGGAATGGTCCGGAGCAGGATCTTCAAGTCGAGGGCAAAAGAGAGATGGCGCGCATAGTAGATATCCATCTCGATCATTTCGCGAAAAGTGGTTTTGTTTTTGCCGTTCACCTGCCACCAGCCGGTGATTCCAGGGACGGCGGCGACACGAGCGCGGCACGACGGCTCGAAGTGCTCGAACTCAGTCACAGTGCAGGGGCGCGGGCCGACGATGCTCATTTCACCGAAGAGCACATTGAAGATTTGCGGCAATTCATCCAAGCCGATCGCGCGCAGGAGCCGACCACCGAAGATCAGGCGCGGGTCGCCTTGCGAGTCGAGCTTCTGCATCGGGGCATTGTTCGACATCAACTGCTGGAGATATTCCTCGTGGGTGCGCGTCTCCGCATTCACCTTCATGGTGCGGAACTTGAAAATCATAAAGCGCCGCCCGCGGTGCCCGATCCGCGCTTGCCGATAGAAAACTGGTCCCGGCGAAGTGATCGCTATCCAAAGGGCGATGAGGGTAACGACCGGAAGCCAGAGCGGCAGCGTGACCAGAACCACAGCGATGTCGAAGGCACGCTTCCAGTTCGGAAGCTGACAAATCAGCTCGCTCGGAAGATCGCACGGCGTGTCGGCCGTGGCGACAGCGCGGCTCAGAATCGCGGAGCGATCATGCTGCGCGACGCTGGCGACGACATTCTGGAGGAATGAAGCCACCTGATCGCTGGAGGAATGAATACCGTTGTTTACGACGGTAGAGTTGAAATCGAATTTTTGCCCTGCGTTATTGCGCCCCGTAACCATTGTATAGTCTTTACTCCCTGCCCTTTTATTGTTTTGGGCTCCTGAGGGTAGGCTGCCGCCAGTGGTCGCTGACTGAAATTCAGTCAGAACCTCAACGTCCACCTGCCTGTTATGTCGCCCCATCATCGCGCGGAAGTGCATATAATTTCCACGCTTTCTATACCTACAATTTTGCTACGAAACCGTCAACATCTTTTCCTAAGCCGATGTTGTGCCAAGCCCTATAGCACCGCATCCGCCCACTTGAACGGATATAACCGTGACCGTCATGTGAAAGTTGCGTAACAAAGTTTTCAGTCATTCAAATCTCACTGGTAATTTTGCTAAATTTCCTTCCGTTTTAACAGCATTAATTTTCTCAAAATTTTAAGCGCGTTTCTGAATACGAGGACAAGCGCCGGCCGAGCTGCCAGGCGCAGATTTGAGATCCGGAAGCGGTGCCCCTCAGTTCTGCGTCCGCACGCGTCGACGAGGTCGAATGCCGGAAAACGGCGATGCGTTTCCTCAGCTAGGGAGCCTTCGCCTTACGCAGAGAGTCGATTTCCTTCGACACTTCTTCTGCCAACGCTTCTTCGCCGTGGGCTTCCGCCAGATCATGACATTTCTCAGCCGCCGCGATGGCTTCGTCCCGGCGCCCCGCACTGGCGTAGGCAGCAGACAGGGTATGATAAATGAGCGCATTCGGCTCCGGGGCCAAACGCCCGCCCTTCTCCGCGAGCTCGACAGCCCGGGCGGGATTACGCGCCCCGGGTTCTTTGGCGGTCGAAAGCAGAAAGGCGAGATTATTCAGCACGGAAACAGAATCGGGCGCGAGCGCCAGCGCCTCTTCCATCTCGCTCACCGCACGCATCTCCGAACCCGCCATGGCGTAGGCATTTGCGAGGCCAAGATGCGCGCCCGGATCATTCCGGTTGACCTCGACGGAATGCTTGTAGGCGCCAATCGCATCAGCGGCGCGGTGTTGCTGCAGATAGACGCTGCCGAGGTTGTAGCTGGCATCGCCACCTGATGGATCGGCATCCCAGGCCCGGCGATACCAGAGACCGGCTTCGTCAATTTTCCCCTGCCCCAGCAAAACATTCCCCAAATCCAAAGCCGCGATGGCGAACCGCGGATCCACGGCCAAGGCGTCCCGAAAACGATTGGCGGCCTCCTCGACCTGGCCCAGCCGCATCAGCGCCACGCCGGAGCGATGAAGTGCATCGGCATCGCGCGGCTGCAACTGCACGGCAATGGTGTACTCGGCAAGCGCGCCTGCCCAATCACGCTGACTCGCAAAAAGATTCGCGAGATTAACGTGGGCGCTCAGGCAGGCAGGCTCGGCGCGAAGAGCGCGGCGATATTCCTCCTCCGCGCCGCCGGCGTCACCCTGCTTTGCTTTTACATTACCGATGTTTGTCTCGATGGAGGCGCGGGCCAGGTTGGACCCAACTCCGGGTTGGCGATCGACGGTCAGCAGCGCCTCCTGAAATTGCGCCAGCGCCTTGGCGTTATCACCCTGTTCTTCGTAAAACGCCCCGAGGTTGTTCCGGGCGACGCTGTTTTGGCGAGTCACATCGAGGGTGTGGGTCCAGAGGGACTCGCTATCATGCCAGATCGGGATTTGGGTGAACGTCTGCCATCCCAGGAAAAGTCCGGCGGCACCCGCAAGGACCGCGCCGACTGGTTTCGCCCGTCCAAGAATGGCGGAGACAGTCCAGACGAGGGCGATCGTCAATCCAATCGATGGGAGATAAGCGTAACGGTCCGCATGCGAATGCAGCCCGATCTGCACGAGGCCGAGTACCGGGATGAGCATTCCGATGAACCAAAGCCACCCGACGAGAAGCGCCGGAGCCCGGCGTCGCAAAACAAAAAAAATGACGGTCAACGCAACAAGGGCGCCACCTGCGCAGATCCCCAGCTCGGTCCCAACCGGCTCGTAGGGATAGAGAGGCGCGAAGTTCGACGGCCAAAAAATCTCGCTGAGGTATCGCCACGGGCCCAGGGCCGCAGAGTTAAGGCGTTGGGCGAACTCGAGCGCGACCATGTCCCGCGGCCCACTCGCCGCGGCCCAGATCGTGACCAAGCAGGAGGCCACTGACAGTACGAACAGCGGCACTTTCTCGAGCAGACTTTGGCCGACAGTCAGTCCGTCATTTTCAAAACGTCGGAGCGGCCAGTAATCGAGCAACAGAAGGACAAAGGGGAGCGTCACGACCATTGGCTTGGCCAAAAGCGCCAGGGCGTAGACGACAACAACCCAACACAGGGCCCGGGGAGTTGGTCGGCGCACGTAGCGCAAGTAAACCGCGAGCGTGGCGACAAAGAGAATCGCGCTCAGGACATCCTTGCGCTCGGAGATCCAGGCCACGGATTCAACTCGCAACGGATGCCAGGCAAATAAAATGGCCACGATTAGGGCTCGCCAGGTTGAACCGGTGGCACTGCTCAGGACGAGAAAGAGGCTGGCAGCGGTGAGGGCGTGAAGAAGGACGTTGACCAGATGAGGTCCGAGGGGCGATTCGCCGAAGATTTGGCAATCCACCATGTGGGTGATGGTGGTGAGCGGGTGCCAGTTGCGCGCGTGCGGGGCAGTGAAAGCCTGGACGACGCCGTCGAACGTCAGGCCGCGGTTGACCGCGGGATTCGCGTAGACGTAGAGATCGTCGTCGTAGTTGACGAACCCGTTCCGGGCGCAGTCCAGAAACAGAATGAGAGTCGCGAGACCCAGCCCAAGGGCCAGGTAAAGCGTAAGCGGACGAAGTCGACCCATTTCAGCGAGCGAATTAGGATCGCCGCTGTCAGAAAGCAAGGGGGGAAAAGCAAAAGCCGCGCTGCGGCAATAGGCATCCGCAACGCGGCTCTCTATTTGGCTACTTACTTACTGCTGACCGGTGCGGCCGCCATGCTGGTTCGGGTGGCCGTGTTTGCCGCCGCCCGTTGCGTCCTTCTCAGGGGTCAGGTCTTTTTGCTCGGTTGGTTTATTTGTTTCTTCGCTCATTTTGTTTGGTTTTGGTTTGGTTTTGGTTTGAAATTTCAGACTGCGCAGCGGACTAGCCGCCGCGCAGCGCTGAGTTTGTTACTGCTGGTTGGTACGGCCGCCTGTGTTGGGCTTATTATGTCCGTGCCCGCCGCCGCCCTTGGCATCTTTGTTCGGTTCGAGGTCACGCACTTCCGGTTGGTTTTTCTTTTCTTCGCTCATATTTGCCTTTCAGTTTTGTTTTGGTTTATGGGTTATGTCAGTTGCGCCGAAAAGACGCCGTCCTCCTCCGACGACCTCATCATCAGGAATCAGGTCATCCAAGCGGATCAGTTTGTCTTTCGAACGCCGCTGCCGGGGAGATAAATGCTCGCTGGACTCGGCGTCTTTTTTTTCCTTCGACGAACTCACAGACACCCTTATACCATCATGCGTGCCAAGATTTTGGGCCAAGCGAGTGCACGTGGATATAAATAATTCCTATAATTGTATTATCATGGACAACAGGAGTTTACAATATTTTGATCTAGCCAACAAATTCTTGAGGAAGCGTATTCTGCGGTCACTCGCCTGGCCTCGGAAAGTGGCCACTTGGCCCAGATTTGAAAAAAACTGGCTCAGCTCGGCCTAGTCGCGCAGGTGTCGCGTGAGAGTCGCGCGGGAAATGCCTAACAGACGCGCGGTCCGCCGCTGATTTTTATTCGCTCGATTGTAGACGAATCGCACATGGCGGCGGACTGCATCCGCCAGCGTCAAATTCTCCGGCCCTTCGCCGTCGTTCGCGGCCGGCGCCGCGGCGTGATCGGAACGCACATTCATCCCGTCGCGCGGGCCGAGGTCGGGCGGAAACAAAATGTGTTCCGGCATGATCACGTCGCCCTCGCAGAACAACGTCATTGTACGCACGGTATGGCTAAGCTCACGAAGGTTGCCGCCCCAAGTATGTGCGAGGAGCTGGTCCATTGCCGCCGGATGAATCGCCGTGATCTTTTTGCCCTCCCGGCGCGCAGCGGCGCGCAGCTCGGCCGCAATTAACCCAGGCAACTCTTCGCGGCGATCGCGCAACGCCGGGATCAGAATCGTGAGGCCATTCAACCGATGGTAAAGATCCTCGCGGAACTTTCCCTGACGGACGCGTTCGCGAAGAGAAACATTTGTCGCGCAGAGAATGCGAGCGTCTGTCTTGAGCATCGTTTCCGAGCCGAGGCGTTCGAACTCGCCGTATTCCAGCACGCGCAACACTTTCACCTGCGCGAGTGGACTCATCTCCGAAATCTCGTCGAGGAAAATCGTGCCGGCGTTCGCCAGCTCGAATTTCCCTTTCACGGACGCCTGCGCGCCGGTGAAAGCCCCCTTTTCATGCCCAAACAATTGGCTCTCCAGCAGCGTGTCGCTCATGGCCGACGCGTTGAAAGAAACGAACGCGCCACTGCTCCGCGCGGAAGAGTTATGAATCGCGTGCGCGAGCAACGTTTTGCCCGTGCCAGTTTCGCCCAGCAGCACCACGGGCACATCGGAGCTGGCGGCGAGCTTCGCCAAACGGAGGCAACGCGCCATCGCCTCGTTCGTCGTGCGCAGATCCTCTACCTTGAGATCCGAGAGCTGCGGTTGCATCGAGATCTCGTTAGCGAACGCCTTCCTTCAGCTGCTTGATCGGCTCAAACGCGTATTCGATCAGCGTTCGACGCCCCACGACCACTCGTGCTTCGCCGCGCATCCCGGGTTTCAGCGCCAAGCCTTTCTTATTGCCTTCGAGCGAGCTGAGCGCGACGAAGTGCCCGCCGTCACTCCCCGCGACGGCGGACGGGCTCACCCATTCCAGTTTACCCGTGACCATCCCATAACGTTGATATGGAAACGCCTCGAAGAAATAACGCACAGTTTGTCCGGTCACCAGTTGCGCCAGACTCGATTCGCTCAACGACAAACGCGCTTCCGGTTTCACGTCGCTGCGCGCGAGCTGGCAAAGTTCCTGACCGCTTTGCACGACACCGCCCGCAGTTCGTTGCGCCAGCGAAACGACGACGGCATCAAACGGCGCGCGTATAGTGAAATAATTATGCTGGGTGTTTTCCTGGTCCGACTTCAATCCCGCCAGACGCACTTTTAATTTCCGCAACTCCGCGTCCTCTTCCGCGCGCTTGCGCACATGCTCGCTTTCCATCTGCTGACGTTCGAGCCTGACCTGCTCGAGCGTGCGCTGCGCGACGAGCAAATCTTTCTCTGCCCCCGCGGCGTCGAGCCGCAACCTGATTAACTCGACCTGCGAAAATCCTCCGCTCTTCGACAGCTTCTCCAGCCGGGCCAGCAAATCGCGATTACTATTCGCCCCTTTCTCGCGAAAACGCAGCTCGCTCTCCGCCTGGGAGACCTGCGCATCTTTAATCTCCGCCTCCGCTTTGTAGGTTTCGTCCAGCTTCGCCAGCGTGATCTCGCGCGTTTTCAGATCCTCCGCTAAACCGCGAATCTCATCGGACTCCAGGACGAAGAGTTCGCCGCCGCGCGGCACGACGTCGCCTTCTTTCACCGCGACGTGGTTGATGGTCGCGAGTCGCGGCGATTGAATCGGGTCGGCCCCCTCCTTCGCTACCAGCACAAACGGCGCGTGCACCGTTTCCGGGAGTGGAAAAAGAATCGCCCCGAGCAGGCCAAGGACGAAAAGCCCCAGCAGCCACCACGCGATGAATCGGACGATCCGTGGCGGCGGATCCTCCGGTAACATGTCGGATTCCGAGGCGAGCGGATCCGGCGCGTAAATCGTCTCGCTGCTCATCCCCCGATCCCCATTTGCTGGCTCGAAAGGTAAAAATAGAGGCCGCGCTGTGCCATGAGTTCATCATGCGTCCCGGTTTCCGCGACCGATCCTTTTTCCAGCACCACGATCATGTTCGCCTCCCGGATCGTACTCAGGCGATGCGCGATCGCGATCGTCGTCCGGCCCGCCATGATGCGGCCGAGATTATTTTGAATGGCACGTTCAGACTCGGTGTCGAGCGCGCTGGTCGCCTCGTCGAAAATCAGGATCGGCGGATTATTGTAAATGGCGCGCGCGATCGCGATGCGCTGCTTCTGTCCGCCGGAAAGCGACAGTCCGGACTCGCCGATCTTCGTTTCGTAGCCCATCGGCAATCGCATGATGAAATCGTGCGCCGCCGCCGCTTGCGTCGCGGAGAAGACGCGGTCGAGGTCGGGCTCGGGATCGCCAAACGAGATGTTGCGCGCGATCGTCTCGTTGAACATGTGGTTTTCCTGCAAAACCATCCCAATGTGCCGGCGGACGTCGCGGTAATTCAACGTCTTCAGGTCGACGTGATCAAACATGATCGTGCCTTCCGTCGGTTCGAGCAGGCCCGCGATGAGCTTGATCAGCGTCGTCTTGCCGCAACCGCTGCGACCAACGAAGGCGATCATCCGGCCGGGCGCGAGATCGAGCGTGATGTTGCTCAGAATGTTCGGCGCTTCCGGCCCACCATAGCGGAAACTAACGTTCCGCAATTCAATCCGCCCCTCCAGGCTGTGCACCGGCTGGAGGCGCGACCGGTCGCGGCCTTGTTCCGGCTCCTGTTCGAAAATATCGTTGAGCCGGTTCAGTAGAACGACCGCGAGCTGCATGCTGTCCCACACGCCCAGTGTTCGCAAAATCGCCGAATAAGCGATCGCGGTTAACGAGCTAAAGGCCACGAAGCCGCCGATGCTGAGCGAGCCGTTAATGACTTGGTTCGCGCCGACCCAGAGGAAAATCGCGGTTGAGATCAGGCCAATCGTTTGCAACACGCTGTCGTACGACATCACGACGAACGTCGACTTGAAAATCTTCTTCGAGACCGACAGGAACTCGTTCAACATCGTGTCGCGAAAGACCGATTCGGCCGCGGCCGCTTTCACCGCTTCAATGCCTTTGATCGCGTCGATCTGATGCGACGCATATTTACCCTGACTCTCCTCAACTTCGCTGAAGAGCGGGCGCAGGACTTTGACCGAGAAATACATCAGCCCGACGTAGAGCGGCGTCGTGATGAGGAAAGCGAAGGTCAGCCAGAAGCTGTAGAAGAACATTAGAATCATCGCGCCGAAGAGATGAACCATGGCGAGAAGCGCGGCGATGCCGTGTTGCACCGCGAATTGTCGAACCTGCCGCGCGCCGTCTAGGCGTCGCTGAATGTCACCCGTGCGCCGGCTGGTGAAATAGGACATCGGCAGGGACAACATTTGCCGGCTGAGGAAATCGAGAATCGCGGTATCCAGACGGACCGCGGCGAAGGCGAGCAGGTACTCCTGCACGATCGCCGCCATTTGCACAAAGGCGATGGCGATGAACATCGCCATGATGATCATCCGGAGCAGTGCGTGATCGTTCTCGACCACGACTTTATCGACCACCATTTGCGAGAAGACGGGAAAAAGCAGTTCGAGGAAACTGACGGCGACGGCGAGCGCCAGGACCTGTAAAAGGATTTTGCGAAACTTCGCCAGAAACGGCCAAACCCAGGCCATACCAGGCCGGCTTTCCGGCGCTTGCTCGAAAGCGATCGTGTAATCAAAGAGCGCGGCGTACCCGGACCACTTTTGCTCGAATTCCTTACGCGGGATTTTCCGGAGACCGATCGCCGGGTCCGCGACGCGAACGAAATCCTTATCGACGTCGTGAAGGACCATCCAGTGGTTGCCCTCCCAGTGCACAATCGCCGGCAACGGCATGTGTGGGAGATTGCGCAACGAAACCTTGAGCGCGCGCGCGGCAAGACCGAGTTCGTTCGCCGCGCGGCAAAGCGCCTTCAGGCTCGTGCCGTCGGTCGCGGTGTGGCAGAGGAGCCGGATGCGCGCGAGCGAAACCTTGCGGCCAAAATGCCGGCAGATCATGCCGAGGCTCGCGGCGCCACAATCCATCTCGTCGATTTGAAGGATGTGCTCGAACCTGCGGATCCGGCCCTTCTTCTTGCGGAAGTGACCTTCCTCATCGACAAAAGGCGCGTCGCTGTCGCCCTCCGTCGGTTTGCCGTCGATCGCGGTCTTGTCGTGAACTTTCGCTTCAGCCGGGATGAGTTCTTCGGTGAAATCGAGCGGGATGCGCGCTTCGGTGTCGGCCTTGTATTGCGCCAGTCGTTCCTCGAGCAGCTTCCCAAATTCCGGATACGTCTGGCGCAGGTTGCGCACGGAATCGGGCGAGAGCGCGAGCAATTCGCAATCGGAATAAGCTTCGACCGAAGCCGCGCGCGACGAGCCATTCAGAATCGAGAGTTCGCCAAAAAAATCGCCGTCGCGATAAAACGCGAGGTTCTTCTTCGACCCGTTGTTCTGTGTGAAGGCGCGCGCTCTTCCCTTCTCGAGAATGAACATCGGCCCGGCTTCTTCGCCTTGCTTGATGATCAGCTCGCCCTTTGGAATCTGGACGTGCTCCAGCTTCTCAATCACGCTGCGCAGCGCGGGCGTCGGGAGGCGCCCAAAATTGCTGAACTCGTAAAGGAAACCTTGCAAACTGCGTGCGCGCCGCGTTGTCTGCATGTGCTGTTGCAGTTCCGCGTTGCTTTCCGCGAGCGCGAGGAAATCAGCGCGCCCCAGACGCAGCACTTCCACAGAGGTACTGCACCGGATGGTGGCGTTGCGCGTACCCCCTTCGGTCAGCGCCGCTTCGCCGAAGCTGTCGCCCGGTCGCAGCGTGCTGAGAACGATTTCGTCGCCGTTATTGCTGCCGGTCTTCACCACGCGCGCGCGACCGGAGATCAAAATGTAAAAGGCGTCCGCGGGCTCGCCTTGCTTCACGACCAAGTCGCCGAAGTCGTAGCGCTCCTCCGTGAGCAACGGTTCCAGTTTCTCGAAACTCTCGTCCGGGAGAAATCGAAAGAGATCCGACCGACGGAGAAGCTCGATGTCTTTTGTCTTGATCATTCAGAGGGCGGCAGCAGCCGCCAGGTAATGAATTTGCCGACGAGGGCGGCAAAATGTCGAGCTACAATGCGTTCCTCGATTCGGGCCCGGACTGCCTTGTCCTCCAGAGTCGGCTCCGTCCGCGTGCGGACGCGCGTCACTTCAAACTCCTCCTCGCGTGGCGTCGGTTCCAAAAGCGCGCCCGCTTTTGCGCTCAAATATCGTTGCTGCTGGTCCGACGGGAGATCCTCCAGCAAGAGCGTTTCCTCGTGATAAGGATAACGCCCTTCTTCTGCCACCTCAGCCATCTCCATCCCGTCGTTGCGGACGCACGCGAGCACTTCCGACGCCGCATCGCGCGAATCCACCTCCACCGTCTCGATCTCGAAGCACGTGAGAGAAAGGCGCAAAGAGACCAGTTCGCGGGCCAGATCTTTTTCCGTGACGAGCGATTTTATCTGGTCATCAAAGGCGGCTTCGCTACGCAAATTCTCTTCGAACCACTCTGGCGTTCGCTCCAGTCGGCCCAGCCAGGCCGGCAGCCCCTCTTCTGAAGTGCCTGCTCGTTGGAGAAGATCGGCTCGCAGTTCCGGGGTCGCAGCAGTGGAATCTCGGTCCGCGAGTGCGGCCACGCGCCGACTGTATACTTCCGACCAGCGATCGAATGCGCCGGACAAAATCGCGTCGGCCGCGAAACGCTCCCGTTCTTCGGGCGTGGCATCGAGGTATGACTTTTCGGACGTTGTGGCGGAAAGGGCCCGTCCCCATTGCTGCCGCGCAAAATAATTACTGAACTCTTCCAGGCTCAGGTTGCGATCCTCGAGCCAGCGCTCAGTCTCTTCGCCCGTGATCAAATCGTTCGCGTAACGGAAGGCGACGCTGGCCGAGTCGACCGCCGATTGATCGATCTCCAACCCGCGTTCGTCCGCGGTGATTTCGCACGCAGCCACTCGCTGCGATTCCTGCCAGGCCGGTTGCAATAGTCCACGCAACAACGCCCAATCCAGCACGTCTCGCTCTCTAAAGACGCGTTCGCCGCAGGAAAAGATTTCCCTTTGCGCGCGCGAAGTGGAAGAACTCGCTGGCATCTCGATCAGGCAAAATTATTCCAGGCCGCGTTAAAGGGCAGCCGGCCCACATTTTGTCCTCGAATTGACCCCAAGGCTGATTCCCGCTCCAAGGTTCACCCGGTAAATGTCCCAAAACCGCGGTGAATAAGTCAACGATTACTTCGCCGCGCCCCAGAGCGAATCTCGCAGACCGGAGCTTCGCCGGACCGTCCGTCCGATCGCTGAGTCCAGGAATTGCCGCGGCGCCCACACCTCCAAGCGCTCCCTTACCCGCGTCGCACCCGTGTAAAGTAATTCCCGCGTCAGGACCGGCGCGTCGCGATCCGGCAGGATCAGCAACGCTTCGCGAAACTCGGAGCCCTGGCTTTTGTGCACGCTGAGCGCGAAAGCCGAAGCATGCTCCGGCAACCGCGCGACGGCGAACGAACGAGGCAACCCGTCGTCGCCAGGAAAAAACGCGCGCAGGCCGCGGGCGCCTCGCAGGACGATTCCGATGTCACCGTTGAAGAGACCGGCGTCGTAATCGTTACGCGTAATCATGAGCGCGCGACCGGGGAAATTCGCCTCGCCCGGCTGAATGTCTCCCGCTTCGAGCAACATCCGCTCGATCATGCGATTCACTGACTCCGCCCCGAATGGTCCTCGCCGCAGCGCACAGAGGACCGTGAATTCACTCAGCCTGGCCAAGGCAGTCGTCGGGTCGGTTTCATTCCGCAGGGCGAGAAATTGTTCCCGCACACTACCCTCAAGCGCGCGCGCGAAGTTGTGCATGTTCGGCGTCGGACGCCAGGTCAGCGCGTCACCCTTTTCCAGAAGAGTCCGGGCACGCCCGGCGTCACCGGCGTTTACGGCCTCGCTCAGTTCGGCCAGTCCGCTGCCTTCGGCGAATCGAAAATTCTCGCGCAACTCCACCACGACATCGTGCACCGGCGCGCGTGACTTTTCTGCGGTCAATTTCTGCCCGAACACCCGCTCGAATTTTTCCGCGGCGCGCTCCGACAAGCCATTCGCGAAGCCCGACGTGCAAATATCGCGAAAGGCACTCCCCGCTTCCACCGAAGCCAATTGGTCCTTGTCACCGACCAGAATCACGCGCGCCTCCGGCCGAGCCGCGGCGAGAAGCTTGGCCAGGAGCGCGAGATCGATCA
>JBBSEO010000015.1:0-18159 GCA_038239645.1 Chthoniobacterales bacterium
GGGCCGAAAAAATCGCGGACGACCTGACGGACGAATGCAGTCGGGTCATTCCCGACCAGCTCGGAGCCGTTACTCAGAAGAAGAATCCGTTTGTCCGCCATCGCGATGGAAGATGCCTTTGTGTCGGTGGGAATGGTGTCTAACCATCCTCAAAGCAATGGCAACTGCGAATTCGGTTCGGCGCTGGAGGGAAAGCGGACGCCGAGGCCGATGAGGCGAACCGGTTTTTCGCCGCGGGCGAAGGCTTCGCAAAGTAAGGGCCAGTAGGCCGCGCGGGAAGGCTGGAGGCCAGCGCGCTCGACCGTGGTGCGGGTGAAATCGGCAAACTTGAGTTTGACGAAAATCTTGCTGATCGGGCGATCAGGTTGGTGAGAGGCGAGGTCGGCGATGAGATCATCGAAAAGTTCCTCGGCCTTTTCCTCGATCTCGACCAAGGTGCGCAAGTCGTTAGAAAAAGTCTGCTCGGTGCTGAGCGATTTGCGCTCGCGATGCGGTTCGACGGGCCGATCGTCGAGGCCGCGGCTCAGCTCGTAGAGCTCCAGCCCGAAGCGCCCGAACATTTCCCGCAACTCCGCTCGACTGAGACGCTGGAGATCGGCGCACGTCCTGATTCCGGCGGCGACCAGACGCTGCTCCGTCACTTCGCCGATGCCCCAGAGTTTCCGGACCGGCAGGCGCGCCATGAATTCACCCACTTCTTCCGGACGGACTTCGCATTGTCCATTCGGTTTGTTGACGTCGCTGGCGATCTTGGCGACGAGTTTGTTCGGGCCGACACCAGCGGACGCGGTCAGCTTGGTTTCGCGAAAAATGCGAGCGCGGATTTCGCGGGCGAGATCGCCGGGAGGGGTCGGGTGCGTGGTAACGTCGAGATAGGCCTCATCGAGCGAGAGGGTCTCAAGCAGCGGGCTGTAGGTGTGCATGATTTCGCGCACGCGCTGCGATTCACGCCGGTAGAGATCGAAGCGCGTCGGAACGATGATCAGTTTCGGGCAGCGTTGTAGTGCCATGAAGGTGGGCATGGCGGAATGCACGCCGAACTTGCGCGCCTCGTAGTTGCAAGTGGTGAGGACGCCACGGCGATCGCGCGCGCCTCCGACACCGATTGGCTTACCGCGCAAGGAAGGCCGGTCGCGCATTTCGATCGCGGCATAGAAGCAATCCATGTCGAGATGGATAATGGCGCGAGGCGATGACGACGGTTCCGGCACGCAATAATTTCGGCCGGGCTTCCCGCTTTTCCAGTCCCGGGAATCGGCGCCGCCTTGACCTAACGAGAAGAGGAGGTTCGGACCTTGGGTGCGGCCTCGGAGCCATTGGCACGGGACGCAACTTCCGGCACCGGCTCGGTCTCGTGAATTCGTCCGTAATCGACCTGAAGTTTGCCATGCTCCAGTTCCTCGTAGATGTCGACGAAACGTTCGCCCCAACGTATATCCTCGTAGGAATAATCCTTCTGGCTCTGGACCGAAGCCGCCATGACCGTTTCGACGGAGATGACTTCCGCGAGGAAGAACGCATCACAGACCGCCAGCGCCTTTTCATCCTGCCCGAAGAGCGGACTCTCTTCATCGATGGTGTGGCGGATGGTGAGGGCGGCGGGGAAGCGCGCCATGCGGGCCGGATAAACCTTGAGCGGATAGAAGCGGCGAATGACCTCGCCTTCCAGGACGGTTTCGTCTCGCGAAAACATGAGATGGAAGTTCGCATCGACCATGCTGGTGTGACGAAGGTTGGCCACCCGGAACATGATGCTGGGGCGACCATTGTGGTTACCGATGAGGACGGATTTACTGAAGACGATCCGCGCGGTCGGGCGGGAAAACCGGACGAAAATGAGCCCGGTAATCACTGCCATCCACACCATCCCGACGAAGATTTCGATCGTCACGATGACGTGACCGTAGGCGGTGGTGGGATAATTATGGCCGTAGCCAACGGTGGCCAGCGTTTCGACGCTAAAAAAGAAAGCCTGGAGGTAAGAGCCGGGATCGACGCCGGCAATGCAATCGCTGCAAATAACGTAGAGGACGCCGAAGAGGGCGTTGACGACGAGGTAGCCACCGACGAGCAGGAGCGCGAATTGCGGCCAGGTCAGCGACAGGATCCAGTGATAGGTATCGCGCCAGTCCCGGCGCGCGGCGTTAATCTTGAGGAATTCGACGCTGCCCGCGCGGATCTGAATGGGAGATTTTTCGCGCGCCATCGGAGGCGAAATATTTAACCCGGAGATTGCGCGCCAACAATCACGAAAGCGATGGCTCAAAAGCGTCTGACGGAAGAGCAACGCCAGCTAGATTAGGAAATGCGAGGGGTATTTGGGCTCGAGACGGAATATGGGATCACGGTTCGCGGGGCGAATAATGTCGATGTGGTCGCTGAGTCGATCGCGCTGGTGCGCAGCTATACCGAGCATGGCGCGCATCTGAAATGGAATTATCACGGCGAGGATCCGCACCAGGATGCGCGAGGTTTCCGCGCGAAAGAGTTGCTCCAGGACACGGACGAAGCGGCTTATTTCGAGATCGATCACCGCCGTGCGCTCAGCTTCGAGGAAATCAAGAGTGACCTTGTGCTCTCAAACGGCGCGCGTTTTTATAACGATCATGCGCACCCGGAATATGCGACGCCCGAGTGCACGAGCGTGCGCGAGTTGGTGGCGCAAGACCGCGCCGGGGAACATATTCTGGCGGAGTGCGCGCGGCGCCGAAACGCGCATCTGCCGCCCGGCCAGGAAATATTACTCTACAAGAACAACACTGATTTCAGCGGGCACAGCTACGGCTGCCACGACAACTACCTGATCGCGCGGGCCACGCCGTGGGGACAGATTGTGGCGGGGGCGATCCCGTTCCTAATCACGCGGCAAATCTTTGCGGGCGCGGGCAAGCTGGGGATCGAGAGCGAAAGCGAGGCGGGAACAGCGGGAATCTTCCAGCTCTCGCAGCGGGCCGATTTTTTCAGCGAACTGGTGAGCATCGATACGATGAATCGGCGCCCGTTGATTAACACGCGAGACGAGCCGCATGCGGACAAAAGCAAATATCGGCGATTTCACGTCATCATTGGCGACTCCAACATGAGCGAATGGGCGACGGCGCTGAAGATCGGAACGACCGCGCTCGTGCTTGGCCTGATCGAGCGCAAGGCCGCGCCAAAAATGGAGATCGCGGATCCGATTGCCGCGGTAAAAACAGTTAGTCGTGATTTGCAGAATGTCATCGCCCTGCGGACGGGCAAAACGATCAGCGCGCTGGAAATCCAACGCGCGTATCTTGCCGCCGCCGAGCGGGAATTTGGCCAGGAGAATGACGAGACCCGATGGATTCTGGGAGAATGGCGCGCGGTCCTGGATGACCTGGAGCGCGACCCGGCGCGCTGTCGGGACCGGATCGACTGGGTGGCGAAGAAATTTCTCCTCGAATCTTTCCGCGAGGAAGAGCGTTTGGAGTGGGAGGATCCGTGGCTTCAGGCGATCGATCTCGAATATCATCGGATCGATTCGGGCGCCGGGCTCTTCTACGAATTGGAACAACAAGGTGCGATGCGCCAGATCTTGAACGCGGCGGAACGCGCGGCGGCGGAAGCGTTCCCGCCGACGACGACCCGCGCTTATTTCCGGGGGCGCGTCGTGGCGCGATTCCAGAAAGAAATCGCGTCGATTCAATGGGACGAGGTGGCGTTCGGGCATGACCGCACCAAAGTGAACTTTCCGGAGCCGGTGAATGACCATCGTCTCGATCGGTTAAACGCCCTCGTGCGTGAGGCAGGCAGCATCGAAGATTTTTTTCGCGCGTTAAAGGCCGAAGAAAGCGCGATTTACGAATAGGCAGTTTGCGCCCATCCACACGATGGGCCAGATTCGTTTTTACTGCTGAGGGATAAAAATTATGGGATTCAAATTAGTTCGTTACTTCTTTCTGGGACTGATTTCACTGGTAATCTGCGGGGGAGCGCGCGCGCAGACAGCGCCCACTTTCACGCAAATCATCGTCTTCGGCGACAGCTTGTCCGACGACGGCAACGTGGCGCAACGTGTCAACGACGCCTTCGGATTCAGATATCCAAGTAGCAATTTCAATTACAGCGACTATCGCTTTACCAACAGCAACCAGGACACTCCCAGCGGGACGGCGTTCGATGGTGTTTGGCACGAGCAACTCGCGCGCGATTATCTCTCGCTCGCGAAGGCGACCTACAGTCTCGGCGGTGGAACCGATTACGCTTTCGGCGGTGCGACGACGCAGAATGGCACCCAGACTCGCACGGTGGTGAACAACCCAACCCCATTCGGCGGCGGCACCTATTCGATCACGATCGATAACATGGGAAAACAGGTGGACGATTATTTGACAGCTCATCCGGCGGCCGACGGCAGCGCCCTCTTTGCGGTCTGGGGCGGTGGCAACGATCTTTTCGATGATCACACTTCCACGAACGTCTCCGCGGCGGCGGGGAGAATGGGCGCGTTGATCACGAGACTGGCCAACGCCGGAGCGCGCAATTTTATTGTCCCGAATGTTCCGCCGCTTGGCGCGGTTCCGAATTCATTCGGCGACGCGCAAAAAGTCGCGGAGCTCAATCAAGCCTCTTCCGATTATCGTGACCAATTGAACAGCGTTCTCGCGTCGGTAAAGAGCACTCTGGCCACCGGCGGGATTACTATTCAGGTTTATCAGCTCGACATTTGGTACGACCTCATCCGGCTGCTGGCCCAACCGGGCACCTACGGTTTCACAGATGTCGTCGATCCCGGTAAGGGAAATTCTGGCAACCCGGATCAATATCTTTTCTGGGATGACATTCATCCGACAACGGCAGGTCATCATCAGATCGCGGGCGTCGCTTACAACCTTCTGAGCGGGCAGATTCCGGCCCTTGGCAAAGCAACCAATGTGTCGACGCGCGGTTTTGTCGGCACCGGCGAACAGGTGCTGATTGGTGGTCTTATCATTAACGGTTCGGTCAGCAAACAGGTGCTCGTCCGCGCTCTCGGTCCGTCGTTAGCTCCGTTTGGGATCAATGGCACGCTGGCCGATCCGACTCTGACGGTTTACGACTCCAGCAACAGCGTCGTCGCGACCAATGATAACTGGAAGTCATCCCAGCAGGCGGCGATCCAGGCGACCGGCTATGCGCCGGGCAACGATTCGGAAGCGGCTGCGATCGTCACCCTTGCCCCAGGAAATTATACCGTGGTGGTAAGTGGTGTCGGGAACACGACCGGAATTTCGCTCTTCGATGCCTACGATCGGAACACGGCGGCGGACTCGACCTTCCACAACGTGAGCACGCGCGGCTTTGCCGGCACGGGCGACCAGCAACTCATCGGTGGCTTCATTGTCGCCAGTGGCGAACCTCCCCTCGTGGTGGTGCGCGCGATCGGACCGACGCTGGCCAGCTTCGGCATTACTCAGCCGCTGGCCGACCCGGTAATCACTCTCTACGATGCCAACGGTGTCGCATTGGCGTCGAATGACGACTGGCAGACAAACCACCCGACCGCGGTCAAAGCCTCGTTGTTGCAACCGCCGGATACGAAAGAATCTGCGATCGTCATTGCGCTGCCGGCCGGAAACTATACCGCGATCGTCGGTGGCAAGAATGGCACGACCGGGGTTGCCCTGGTCGAAGCCTACCGCCTCCAATAACTCGTTAGTTACCGACTACGACCACGTGATCAGGCGCAGTTCATGCGCCTGGAGCATGTGGGGGTGAGAAGGCACGACCCGCACGCTAAAGCCGTAGGTTCCGGATTCGGCGGCGGGAATGGTTCCGCGGTAAATGTAGGTCCCGTTCCCATCTGATCCACCGGGGTCGAGCACGGTGATCGTCGGATTCTTTACCCCGCCGTTATCCGCTTCTCCATGGTAGGCTTCCACCCGCACCCGCCCGGGGTCGACGGTCCCGAGTTTGACCCGGGCCGATAGCTCCAGCTTGTCGCCCACGGTCACATCCTGCCGATTGCTGACCTGAATATCGTCGATGCGAATGTGCGACCAATCCTGGCGAGTGCGGGCTTTCCATTGGCTGAGCTCGGCCGCCGCGGCGCAGTCATGCTCAAGGAAATTCAGGTAGGCTTGCGCCGCCGGAAGATAAATGCGCTCGGTATATTCCTTCACCATCCGGTGCGTATTGAAAACGGGCGTGACGCTACGAATGGATTCGCGCATCAACTGGAGCCAGGCTAACGGAAGTTTGCCGTCCGGCTTTGCGTAATAGAGCGGAATAATCTGATTCTCGAGGAGTTGATAGAGACTGGCGGAATCGACCAGGCTCTGAAATTCATCGGTCCCATGACTGATCTCCGCGCCAATCGCCCAGCCGTTGTTCCCGTTATAGCTTTCGCACCACCAGCCATCGAGCACGCTCAGATTCAATCCCCCGTTTGGCGGCAGTTTCATTCCGCTGGTTCCACTCGCCTCGTGCGGACGGAGAGGATTGTTTAGCCAAAGGTCGACACCCTGCACCAGGCGGCGCGCAATGTAGGTGTCGTAATCCTCGACGAAGACCACGCGGTCGTGAAATTCAGGCAGGCGACTGAGTTCGTAGACTTCCTTGATCAACGCCTTCCCGCCTTCGTCGCGCGGATGGGCCTTGCCGGCGAAAATAAACTGGACCGGGCGCGCACTGTCGCTGAGCAAACGATGCAGCCGGGCGCGGTCGCGAAAGAGAAGCGCGCCCCGCTTGTAGGTCGCGAAGCGCCGCGCGAAGCCAATCGTTAGGATTTCAGGATCAAGCAGACGGTTGGCGTCGCGGATCGATTCCGGAGGCTCGCCGTTGCGTTCACGCTGGATTCGGACGCGATCGCGCACGAACTGCACCAGGCGCGCTTTGAGTTGCTCATGCGTCCGCCACAAAACGGCGTCGGGAATATCGATGACGCGCCGCCAGAAATCCTCATCGGTCAGATGTTCTTCCCAATCACCGAGGTATTTTTCGTAGAGCGCGGAGAACTCGGGCGCCATCCAGGTCTTGGTATGAACTCCGTTGGTGATGCTGGTGATCGGGACTTCGTGGGCCGGAATTCCGCTCCACACTTCTTGCCAAAGCTCGCGGCTAACATCGCCGTGCAGGGCGCTGACTCCATTCGAATGCCGGCTGAGACGCAGCGCGAGAATGGTCATGCTGAACGGATCGTCGGAGTTCAGGCGCGACTGGCCAAAGCTGAAGAATTCGTCGAACGGGAGCCCGAGGCCGGCGGCGAAATCGCCGAAATATTTCCGCATCATTTCGCGCGGGAAAGAGTCGTTTCCCGCCGGCACCGGCGTGTGCGTGGTGAACACGTTGGCCGAAGCCGCGACTTGCAGGGCGGCGTAGAAATCGAGCTTCTTCTCCGCCACGAGCAAGCGAATCCGCTCTAGCGCGAGGAAAGCGGAGTGCCCTTCGTTCATGTGAAAAACGCTGGGCGCGAGACCGAGCGCAGTAAGGGCTTTCACGCCGCCGATGCCCAAAACCATTTCCTGGCACATCCTCATTTCGAGATCTCCGCCGTAGAGCTCGGCCGTGATCAACCGATCCGCGGCGGTATTTTCCGGCAAGTCGGTATCGAGCAGATAAAGATTAATGCGCCCGACCTGGAGCTGCCAGATTTTCGCCAGGACCTCGCGATCGAGAATGCGAACGCTGATCCGCAGCGGTTCGTCGCCCTGACGAACTTCCCGCAAAGGAAGGTGGTGGAAATTCTGATTCAGCCTGACCGAGTGCTGCACGCCATGCTGATCGATCTCCTGCTTGAAATAACCGTGGCGATAGAGCAGTCCCACGGCGACGAAATTGAGATCAAGGTCGCTGGCCGATTTGCAATGATCGCCCGAAAGAATTCCGAGGCCGCCCGAGTAGTTCGGGATTGATTCATGGAAGCCGAATTCGGCGGAAAAATAGGCGACGGGCTGCGACAATCTGCCTTGCGCCTTGCCGTAGGTATCGGTGCGGGAGAGGTAACGTTTGAAGGCGTCATAAACTTCCTTCAGTTCGCGCTGAAAAGTTTTGTCCTGCGCCACTTCCTCGAGGCGCGCCTGCCGCGAAAGTTGCAGCATTCGCACCGGGTTGTGATTGGTCCGATGCCAAAGCTCCGGATCAAGATGACGAAAAAGGCGGCGCGCGGAGGGTTCCCAAGTCCACCAAAGATTAAAACTCATCTCGCGCAGCGGCTCGAGGGCCGGCGGAAGATCCGGGATAACGTTATAGGTCTGAAAGGTCGGCATGGCGGGAGAAGCCTCGCGATATAGTCAGGATTTCAAGATGCGGCAAGCTTACGAGAAAGCCGGTTACATGCCGCGAAGGCGGGGGCGAACGATCTCCACCGCCCGATGAACCGGTCATTTCTCAAGGCTGGGCATCATAAGCATTCCAAAGTTTGTTCCGAAATTCGTTGGTCGGATCGATTCGTCGTTTGAGCTGAAAGAACTCCGGCGCACGCGGGTAGGCACGGAGGAATTGCTCCTTCGTCGCATGAATCTGATACGGAAGATAGAATGAACCATCGACGGCGAGCGCCGCGTCGATGAGTTTGTTCGTCCAGGTATCCACTTCAGCCTGGGCAGCGGAATTCGTTCCCTGCTTATAATAAATAACAAACGCGAAGACATCGCCGCGCGCCCAGGAAAGAAGCGAGTCTGGATCGGCGGAAGCGTGCCGGATCGAAATGTTGATGACGTTGACCCCGTGCGCTCGAAGAATCCGGCTAAGAGCGCTCTCGAATTCCGCGAATCGCTTCACCGGCGCGAAGTATTCCTGCAAGACGTAGGTCGAGCGCGCGCGTGAACGTGGCTCTAACTCCGCAGTATCGTAGCTGGCCTCGTAGTTTCGCCAAACCACGGCCGAGTGGCGATATTGCAGCGGATCGAGAAGATGTTGTCGCAGGTAGGCACCGCCAGGCCACTCCGAAGCCACCCAGTAGCCGAGACGTTCTTTCCAATAAGATCTATTCACCGGCCTCAACCGCTCGTCGCAGCTTAGCGGCTCGGGGGAAGTCCGGAAAGTGATCGCGCGTACGGTCGTAAATGCAGGGGGGTAGATATCGCCATTATGAAAGATCACGGCCGGATCGTCCTGAACGCGATCCGCAAAATAGTTGGGGTAATCGGTCACGGCTAACGTTTCGGACTGACGTTTGATTTTGACGTTATCGGTCAACTCCAGCGTTGCGTCCACGATCACGCCAAGCGCGCCGTAGCCGCCGATCGCGCCGTCAAATAGATCTGTCCGCTCGGTCGGGCTCGCGCTCACGACCGATCCATCGGCGAGAACCAGTCGGATCGACTTCACCGAGGAAATGATTGCCCCGCGGCGAATGTAGCGGCCATGCGCGTTCACGGAAAGCGATCCGCCGACGGTGAAATTTGCGTAACTCTGCATAATCACCACGGAAAGATTGGCCGGATCGATGCGCTCTTGTATTTGCCGCCAGGTCGCGCCGGCCTGGACAGTGATCGTTTTGGTTTCGGGTGAAAAATCGATGATCCTGTTCAGGCGCCGCAGATCGAGGTGCAGGCCGCCTTCCGTCGCAATTTGACCGCCCATGCTGTGGCGCGCGCCGCCGATTGAGATCGGGCCGGCATTTTCGCGGACGGCCTGCGCGAGTTGATCGACCTCCTCGGGTGCGATGGTTTTGTCAACTTTCGTTGGATTAAGTCCGGTTACGTCGTTGACCACCGAGGCCGAATCCTCACGGGTCGCTGGTGGACGGGCAGCGTCCCAGGCGGAGATACCGAGCGCGACGAACGCCAATACCAAGACGATCACCGCCCATCGCCAAAGCGCCTGAGGAAGAGACGGCCGCGGGTTCATTGCAGAGGTCGCCGCGCGGGCAAGGCGAGTCCCAGCAGAAAGCCGGTAATCAGGCCGCCGAGGTGGGCGGCGAGGCTGATCTGGGGAGTGGTCAGATCGAAAACAAATTGCAGGCCGACGATGGTCAGGATGTTCCGCAGGCGCTGCTGCGCGAGCGGCGCATGCCGATGCCGCAGGAGCAAGCCCGCCCAGGCGCCGACCACACCCATGACGCATCCCGACGCACCGACCACCTGCATCGGTCCAGTGATCCGGAAAAGAGTCAGGGCGACCACGGTTGCGCTCGAGCCGAGGCCTGAGACGAGATACACGACAAAGAACGAGATGACGCCGATCTCTTCCTCGAGCGGCGGTCCGAGGACGAAAAGTGCCATCAGGTTGAAGACGAGGTGGAGCAATCCGTAATGCAGGAAGAGCGCGCTAAACATTCGCCAATATTCGTGGGCGTAACGCACCGAATCGGTGTCGAGTTCGCCGAGCTGATGAAGGGTCAGGGGATTTTGCACGCCGCCGCGCAGGAACTCCAGGCCGAAGACAGCGACATTGATGATGAGCAAGGTCGTCACCGCCGGGGTGAAGGAAGCCGACATCGGGAAGGGACGGCGCGATGGATCGCCGTGGCTTTCGCGGCGCCGGCGCCAAAGCAAAGGCAGGAGCACGAGCGCAAGCCACGCCAGCGCGGCGATGAAGCCGGCGTGCGGCCGCGCGATCAGCCACGCGATTAACGCGACCAACAACACGAGCACCGCGCGAAACGGGAGCGAGCCGGCATCCCGCCCGCGCACGCGCAGCAAGAGCAACACGGCGTAGGCCACCGCGGTAAAAAACAAGATGTGATCGATATCCATTCCGCGCGCCGAGTTTCGCACGTTCTCCCGGGCCGTCATCTTTCGAAGACGTTGCGCCAGTTTTCGTTTCTGGCAGCTTGGGCAGATGCAAATCTCCGCCACCGTTTATCTCGATGTTGTTTCCTCCTGGTGTTTTTGGGGAGAAGCGACGTGGACCGAACTGAAACTTCGCTACGCGGATCGAGTCGATTTTGACTGGAGGATCGCGCTCATGGATGCCGAAGGATTACCGGTGTCGCGACAACAGGAAGAATGGTTTTACCGGCGCAGCGGGTTGATGAATCGCGCGCCGTTCATCTTGCGGACCGATTGGTATGAGCCGGTGCTAAAGGAATATCTGGCGCCGAACCTGATCGCGGAAGCAGCCCGCGACCTTGGCGCGAAGGACGATCGCGTCCGCGTCGCGATTTCGCAGGCGACGTTGCGGACTGGCGCTCCGACCATCCGCGAGTTTGAAGCCGCGGCGGATATCGCTGCCAAAGTTTCGGGGCTCGAGCGCGAGAAGTTAATCGAGCGAGCGAAAGCGCCGGAAATTGAGCAACGAGTGCGCGCCAGCACGGCGGAATGGAAAGCGCTCCAGGTTTCGCAGCGACCGACGTTCGTTCTCGACACTGAGATCGGGGATCGGGCCATCTTTTCCGGGATCGTGAAGCTCGAGGCGATCGCGGCGACGATCGATTCGTTGTTGGAAGACGCGGCGTTCTACGAATCTTACGCGGCCCATCACGGCACGCCGCCAGCTTCGTAGATTGGCCTTGCGACTCTGCGATTGTGCATTACAACTTTCCTCGTTGCGCCACCGGCGCAGCCGTTGGCGCGGGCTTTCGCAACCGCGACGATGTTCGAGTGCTTCGTCCCCCGGGGCGGATTTGCGAAATGAAACGAAGGCCGCCCGGTGCACTCCCGCGCAGCCGGATGGAAGATTGATTTAACCTGCAACCACAATTTCGTGTCAACGGTCGGATTCGTGCCCGCGAAGTCCGCGTCATCGTAGGATTAACGGGCGAACAACTCGGCGTCCTGAAACTCTCTGACGCCCTGCGACACGCGCAGGGTCTCGGGTTGGACTTGATCGAAGTCTCGCCCACCGCCAATCCGCCGGTCTGCAAGATCGTCGATCTCGGCAAGTATCGCTACGATCTCTCGAAGCAGGAAAAGGACAAGCGCAGCGCCGGAACCAAGCTCAAGGAGATCAAGTTCCGGGTGAACATCGACGATCATGATTACATGACGAAGATTCGCCACGGCGAAGAATTTCTCGACAAGGGAAACAAGGTGCGGGTGCAGTTACAATTCCGGGGCCGGGAAATGGCCCACCAGGAATTCGGGATGCAGCTGATGGAGAAGGTGAAGGTCGATCTCGCCGGCATGTCGCAGGTCGAAATGGAACCGAAGCTGGCCGGTCGCAATATCACGATGACCCTGTCGCCTCTTCCCGCCGCTCGCCGCAAGCGCCGTTTCGCGCCCGTGCCGGAAGGCGAGATGCCGAGCGGGGAAGAAACCGAAGAAGATTAAAACTTCCCCGCGGAAGGTCAGAATTCTTCTTCCAGACTCGTCACCACGTCGCGTAATTCGGCGGAGTTAAACGGCTTGCCGACAATTTCGTCGACCGCCAAATCCTCGTAGGTGCCGATGTTTTCGGGCGAAAGGTAGGCCGAGAGGACAACGATCTTTCCGTGGTAGTCTCGCTGACGAAGTTTCTTTACCAACTCGAGTCCGCCCGAGCGCGGCATGCGGTGATCGGTAATCACGATATCGAACTTTTCTTTCGCGACGCACTCGAGCGCCTGTTGTCCGTCCATCGCCGTGACAATCTTGCGATGCGGCGCTTCCAAAACGTAGGCAATGGACTCGCCGATGACCTCTTCGTCATCGACGCTCAGGATGTGAACCTTGCGTTTCATCGCCGGACCTTCCTTGCCATAGACTGAAGGCAGGAGCAAGCCGCGCGCCCCGGGCGCTAAAAGGCAGAGTTGAGCGCCCGATCCAGCCGGCCTAACACTCGTTCGCGCCCGAGGACTTCGAGCAAATGATAGAGACTGGGACCAGAGGTATTTCCGGTAACGGCGAGACGCGTCGGATGAACCAGAACCCCGGCCTTCACGCCTTGCGCCGCCGCTGTCTGTTTTAGAATTGCCTCGAGAGTCGCGGCGTCGAAGCTTGGGGAATTCGCGAAAGCCGCTCGGAGCGCTTCGACCCGCGGCCTGTTCTCCGCGGTAAATTGCCGCGAACCGTCCTCCGCCTTCCACACGACCTCTTCCGTAAAGTAGAAGCCGGCATAACTCGCGATCTCGTTGAAAACGCGAAGCTTCCCCTGACAAGTTGCGAGCGCACGACGAACGTAATCGGGATCAAAGGCCGCCACGTTGACTCCGGCCCGCGTCAGCGCCTCCTGCGCGAGTTCCAGAAATCGTTCGAGCGGCAGTTCGCGCATGTATTCCGCGTTCAACCAGGTGCACTTTTCCAGATCGAAGGACGCATTCTTGCGGTTGAGCTTCTCCAAATCAAAGAGACGAACTACTTCGCTCAAGTCCAGCTTCTCGCGATTGTCCTTCGGCGACCAACCCAGCAGACAAAGGTAGTTCCGCACCGCTTCCGGGAGATAACCTTGCTCGATGTAACCGGCGATGCTGGCGCCCTGGTCACGTTTGCTCATCTTCGAACCATCCTTATTCAGGATCAACGGAAGATGGGCGAAGCGCGGAGGCTCCGCGCCGAGCGCGCGGTAAAGTTCGATATGTTTCGGCGTGTTTGAAAGATGATCTTCGCCCCGAATGACGTGCGAGATTTTCATCTCGATGTCATCGACCACATTGACGAAATGAAAGATCCAGCTGCCGTCGGGGCGGCGGAGCGTCATGTCCGGATGCGTTTCCGGATTCGAAAGATCGAAGTCGATTTTGCCCGCGACGAGATCGTTCACCACGACGTGTTCGCGCGGCGAACGGAAACGAATCGCGCCGTTATCCTCGAAGAGATGGCCGCGCTCGCGCAGGATGCCGAGATGTTTTTCGTAAATGAGCGTGCGCTGGCTTTGAAAGTAAGGTCCAAGGTTACCCCCGGCTTCCGGCCCTTCGTCCCACTCCAGCCCGAGCCAGCGCAAACCGTCGTAAATTGCCCGGCGCGCTTCCGGGGTATTCCGCGTGGCATCGGTATCTTCGACCCGCAGAACGAATCTCCCCCCGTGGTGTTGCGCGTAGAGCCAGTTAAACAACGCCGTGCGCGCTCCACCAATATGGAGGAAGCCGGTGGGCGACGGCGCGAAACGAACTCGCACTTTTGAATCGTTGGTCACGGTGCGCGCAGGTTAGCACATCTTTTCCGGCCCGCGTTCAGGCCAGGAAAAGCCTCCCGCTTTTCCGTCGCACAAAACGCCCTCCGGCCAAATTTCCTTTCGCCTTCCCGCTCTGCGGCTCGAGCAACTCCCGTACGCTCTCGACGATTTCGAAATTGATTCCCGCAATCCCGTGCTGCCGCAGCCACCCTAGGATCGCGCGCCGCTGCAAGGCGACCGGCAGTTGACGAAGATCTTTAACGCCCAGCTCAACCCTTCCCGTCAATTCGATCGGAAGGAGAGAATCGAGTAACGCATTCTCGTCGTTCCAAATTTGCGCCGTCCGCCAGAGGGAGCGGCGCACGTCGCGGCCAAATTCTTTCTCGATCATCGGCAGGATGTGATGCCGAATCCGATTTCGCATCGCGACCGGTGAGGTGTTCGTCGCGTCCTCGCGAAATTTCAGGCGATTCTCCTTCACATAAGCGTCGATCTCACTGCGCCAGACCGCGAGAAGCGGGCGGACGATGGTCAATTCGGTTCGCCCAAGATGGTAGCGCGACACTTCTTTCATCGCTGCGAAACCGGCGGGACCAGAGCCGCGGCACAAATTAAAGAGCGCCGTTTCGACGAGATCGTCGGCATGATGAGCGAGGAGTGTCTTTCGGCACCGCCGTCGGCGAGCGACCTTTACAAAAAAGGCGAAGCGGGCCACTCGGGCCGCGGTTTCAAGGGACAAACGGGAATCTTTGGCTAGCGCGCGAACACTCGTCCCGCCGATTTCGCACGACAGATCCAGGCGAGCCGCCAGGTCATTCACAAACTTGGCGTCGCTGCTCGAGGCGCGGCCGCGGAGCTGATGATCGAGATGGCAGACGACGAGGTTCTTGTAATCGGACTCGAGGAGAAGGTGCAGGAGTGCGATGGAATCGCGCCCACCGGAAACGCCAACGAGATAGCGCTCGTTGGGCGGAAAACGACGAGAAAAGTCGCGGGGTAGATGCAGTGCTTTCGTTTTCACCGAGGAATGGTCGCGACCTTGTCAGAAAAGGCCCTGCGAAAGAGTTTTTGAGAGCTAAATTTGACAATTGAATGAACGTTCATTCAATTACCGCTCCGATGGCTTCCACACCTTCTGACGCTCTGCTCGACCGCCGCTCGCAAATCCTGCGTGCCGGCATGGTTTGCTTTGCCAAAAATGGATTTCATCAGACCAGCATGCACGATATCGCCTCGGAAGCTGGAGTCAGCGTCGGTCTGATCTACCGCTATTTCGAGAACAAAGAAGCGGTCATCACCGAGATGGGGCAGGAACACATGCGCTCCATTCATGAAATGCTGGAACGGGCCCGCCGCGCCCCCACCCTGATGGACGCGCTCGAGATTTTTTTCACGGCGCACTGTTGCCACGGCGAACGTCGGTTGGAATCGGCTTTCGTGGTCGATCTTTTCGCCGAGGGCGCGCGCAATCCGCACGTGGCGGCGCTGGTGCGCGAGGTCTTAGAGACCGTTGTCGGCGGGGTGGCGGATTTAATCGCGCAATCGCCGGAAGCGCGCCAGATTCCGAATGGTTTGACTCCGCACGAAATCGCGGAATTGATTTTCGCGGCGGGCCGCGGACTGTTGATGCGCGACGCGGTCGATCACAGCCGTGTCACTGACGCGGAGCGCCTCGAGCGCCAGCTTCATCATCTGCGCCAGCTATGGCGCGTTCTCTTCACCCATGCAAACGAACCTGCCTTCGCCTAAAACTGTTAGCTCGGCTCCCACCGCGCGACCGCCAAAACGTCATCTCGGGCGCGCCATCTTTTTTGTCGTGATCGGATTGATCGCGGCCTTTCTGATCGTCGCTGGAATCAAAGGGTTTCAATTCGCCACCATGATTAAAGCCGGCAAGGCGATGGTCCCTCCACCGACCACGGTGACGAGCGCGAAAGTGCAAAAGGGTAATTGGGTGCCGATGCTCACGGCCGTCGGCTCGATCTCAGCGGTGCAGGGCGCGACGATTGGCGCCGAACTCGCCGGGACGGTGAGTGAGATTCACTTCGAATCGGGGACGCCCGTGAAGAAAGGCGATCTGCTGCTGAAATTGGATTCCGGCGTGGAACAGGCGCAGTTTCGCGCCGCGCAGGCGGATGCCGACCTGGCGAAAAACAACCTCGAACGGGCGCGCGACCTGGCGAATCGCAACGTTATCTCCAGGCAGGAATTTGATTCAAACCAATCCGGTTACGCCCAGAAAAAGGCGGTCGTCGATAACATGAAATCGATGATCGACAAGAAGGAGATCCACGCCCGCTTCGACGGGATCGCCGGAATTCGCGCGGTGAACGTGGGCCAGCAGGTTAAAGCCGGCGACCCACTCGTGTCCCTGCAAACGCTCGACCAGGTCTTCGTCGATTTCTCGCTGCCGCAGCAGCAATTCGGTGAAGTCAAAGTTGGCTTTCCGGTCAAGGTCGTGACAGATGCGATCAAAAGCCGCGACTTCGAAGGGAAATTGACCGCGATCAATTCTTCCGTCGATACCGCCACGCGGAGTGTTTCGCTGCAGGCAACGCTGGAGAACGCGGATCACGCCCTGCGCGCCGGCATGTTCGCGCGCGTGACGGTGATGTTGCCCGAAAGCAAGCCAACCCTTTTCATTCCCGCGACTGCAATCTTGTATGCGCCCTACGGGAATTCCGTTTACCTGATCGAGAAAAAACACGACGAGAAGACGGGCAAGGACAGCCTTGCTCTTCGCCAGCAGTTCATTCGCACCGGTGAAACCCGCGGCGATTTTGTCGCAGTGACGGACGGCTTGAAGGAAGGCGAAGAAATGGCCAGCACTGGCGTCTTCAAACTTCGCAATGGCGCTGACGTCGTGATCGACAACGAACTCAAGCCCGACGCCTCTCTCTCTCCTACTCCCGCAAATAGCTAACTCGTGAAAAATTTCACCGACCTTTTCATTCGCCGGCCGGTTCTGGCGCTGGTCGTTAGCTTCGTCATCATCATTGCTGGCGTGCAGGCGATTTCATCGCTGAATGTCCGTCAATATCCACGCAGCGACATCGCCTCTGTGACCGTGACGACCGTTTACGTCGGAGCGAGCGCGGAGTTGGTTCGCGGATTCATTACGACTCCGCTCGAACGTGCGATCGCGGCCGCGGACGGCATTGATTATCTGCAATCCCAAAGCGCACAAGGCGTCTCCACCATCACCGCGCGCCTCCGATTGAACTACGATTCGAATAAGGCGCTCTCCGAAATCAGCTCCAAGGTAAACCAAGTGCGTGGCGATCTCCCGCCGGAGGCAGAAATCCCGGTGATCAATATCGTTTCGGCAGATTCCCAGTTCGCGTCCGCCTATCTCAGCTTCACCTCCAAGATTCTGCAGGCGAACGAAATTACTGACTACCTCGACCGCATTGTCCAGCCACGCCTGACCGCGATTCCTGGCGTGCAAAAGGCCGAGATTCTGGGCGGTCGCACTTTCGCCATGCGCATCTGGTTGAAGCCCGACCGGATGGCCGCGTTGAACGTGAGCCCATCGCAGGTCCGCCAGGCCCTCGCGAACAACAATTATCTCGCGGCTCTTGGCTCGACCAAGGGCGCACTCGTCCAGGTTAATCTCACCGCCAACACCGATCTTCACACCGTCGAAGACTTCAAAAATCTCGTCATCCGCGAGAGCAACAGAGTTCTCGTTCGGCTGGGTGACGTCTCCGACGTCGTCCTTGGCGCGGAAAATTATAATTCCGAAGTGCGTTTCTCCGGCGAGCGCGCCGTCTTCATGGGCATTTTCGTCCTGCCGAATGCGAACTCGATCGACGTGGTCAAGCGCGTCCGGAAGGAAATGGAGCAAATCCAAAAGGAACTCCCGACCGGCATGGAAGGTCGCATCGCCTACGACGGCACCGCCTACATCAACACCGCGATCAACGACGTCTTCCACACCCTGCTCGAGACGCTGCTCATCGTCGTCATCGTCATCTTCCTTTTTCTCGGGTCCTTCCGCTCCGTCGTCATTCCGATCGTGGCGATTCCAATTTCACTCATCGGCGCCGTCTTTCTCATGCAGATCTTCGGATTCTCCGTCAATCTGCTTACGCTTCTCGCGGTCGTGCTCTCAGTCGGTTTGGTGGTGGACGACGCCATCGTCGTGGTCGAAAACGTCGAGCGCCACTTGCGCGAAGGCCTGACTCCAGTCAATGCCGCGCTTAAAGGCGCCCGCGAACTGATTGGACCGATCATCGCCATGAC
>JBBSEO010000016.1:0-18022 GCA_038239645.1 Chthoniobacterales bacterium
GATGGGCGGAATCATCCGCGTGACATGGCGGAAGATGAGAAAATATATCGATTACGATCGCGCCCGCAGTGGTTCACAAAAAGGCTGGGAGTGGTTTCAATGGCTCGCTGAGCAAATCGATCGCCACCGCACGACGGGCACCAGTCTGACGGTAGGCGCGTTCGACGCTTATCGCGATTGGAGACCGTAGGAAGGAGGCCGGTCACGAAATCGACCGCAACGTCATCAAGCTGGGCAAGCGCGCCGTCCTGCGCCTGACCGGAGCCGGCAAGAGCGGCACGTTGAGCGCTTCGAAGTTCAGACTAAACAGAACTCGCCTTTTCCTATTTCAGGGAAGTTGCCTTCCGTCGCGAAACACCGAACATTCCGCCGTGCCTCTGGAGTTGAAGGAAATCATCGCTGCGCGCCTGGGCGAGAATTACGAACTGCATCATCGCCATCTGAACAGCACGCTGGTCGCGGCGCAGCGCGTCATCGGTTTCGATAAGGTCTACGCGCGGGCCGAAGGCGCTTATCTCTTCGACATGGATAACGCCGCCTATCTCGATTTCCTGAGCGGCTACTCCGTCTACAACATTGGACGGAACCATCCGGTGGTGAAGAAGGCGATTCGCGACGTGCTCGATCTCGATCTGCCGAACATGGTGCAGATGGATTGTTCGTTACTCAGCGGCTTGCTCGCGGAAGCTATCACCAAACGGACGCCTCCCCATCTCGACGCGGTTTTCTTCTGCAATTCCGGCACCGAAGCGATGGAAGGCGCGCTGAAGTTTGCCCGCGCCGCGACCGGGAAGAAGCGCGTGATCTCGTTAGCGAGCGCCTTTCACGGACTTAGCCTGGGTTCGCTCTCTCTCATGGGTTGCGACAGCTTCACCGAAGGTTTCGGGCCTTTGATGGACGAATGGGATACAAGGATCGACTTGGACGACCTTACTTCGCTGGAGCGCGAGCTGCGCAAAGGCGACGTCGCCGCCTTCGTCATCGAGCCCGTGCAGGGGAAAGGCTGCAAGTCTCCGAAAACCGATTTCTATCAGCGCGCGCAGGAGCTTTGCCGGAAACACGGCACCTTACTCGTTAGTGACGAAGTGCAGACCGGCCTGGGACGCACCGGTAAAATGTTTGGCTTCCAACACTGGAACCTCGAACCGGACATTATCACCTTAGCGAAAACTCTCAGTGGCGGCTACGTTCCCTGCGGCGCGATTGTTGCCCGCCGCAGCGTCTATCAGAAGACCTTTAGCCGGATGGATCGCTGCGTCGTCCATTCGACCACCTTTGGTCGCAACAACCTGGCGATGGCTTGCGGCCTGGCCACGCTCGAAGTGATCGATGACGAGAAACTAGTCGAGCGCGCGGCTCAAATGGGTGAACTACTCATGCAACGCATCGATAGTTTGCGCGCCAAACATTCGTTCATCAAAGAGGTTCGCGGCAAAGGCTTGATCATCGCGATCGAATTCCAGGAACCGACCGAGTTCAAACTGAAGATGGCTTGGAAGCTCCTGCACAAAGTAGACAAGGTTCTCTTCGCCCAAATGGTCGTGACGCAGATGTTGAGCAAACATCGCATTCTGACTCAGGTGGCTGGCCACGGCATGGACGTGCTGAAAATTCTCCCGCCCCTAATTATCGGCGAAAAGGAAATCGATCTCTTCGTCAACGCCTTGGATAACGTGCTAACGGATTGCCGGAAGTTTCCCGGCCCGATGTGGGAACTGGGTAATAACTTCGTTAAGGCTGCGCTCGGATCGCGCTCGAGACAGAAGGTATCCGACGTGCAGCCAACGGTTTAGGGTTGCCTGATAATTCTCGCTTCTTCGGCGTAAATATTGCACGATATGGGGGTCCGTGAAAAATCTCGGATTCCTTCAGCGTCTTTTCCTTCCGGTTTTCGCGGTGTGGCTCACCGGAAACGTTGCTTGGGGCTACGCGCTAGAAGGCTACAGTTATCCAGCCGGCTCTACCATCAATATGCAGCTCGGCCTGACCGGGCCGGGATCCGGCCACCTGAGCGATGGCTTCACCACCTTTAATCAATCCGCGGGGGATGCCCTCTCGCTTTGGAACCAGCAGGTTGATCTGGCCAAGTTCACCTGGGTGGTCGTGTCGACCGCCGGCGGCCACGATGACGGATTGAACCAAGTTTTCTTTGGCAACAGCGTTTACGGCCAAAGTTTTGGCGGCGCCATTGCGGTTACGCTCATTCGTTATTCTGGCTCGACCATAGTGGAAGCGGACACCACCTTCAATTCCGCGAACAAGTGGGACTCGTACCGCGGGCCGCTGCACTACAATGCCCAGAAAAAGGTCTATACCTACGACCTGCATCGAGTGGCGTTACATGAGTTCGGGCACACTCTCGGCCTGGCTCATCCGGACCAGGCTGGGCAGTCGGTCGACGCCATCATGAATTCGCAAGTTAGTAATACCGATCACCTCACGGAGGATGACATAGCTGGGGCCAGGGCACTCTATGGTTTTCTAATTACGAGTTCATCGACACCGGATCCATCGCCGGTAGGCGAATCGTTCTCGTACCAGATTACCGCTAATAATTCGCCGAGCTCTTTTGCGGCAGTCGGTCTACCAGCGAGTCTGCAGGTCAATTCCACGACGGGATTGATTACCGGCTTGCCGACGACTTCCGGCTCCTACGTGGTCCGGGTCACTGCCAGCGGTGCCACGGGTGCGGCGGCAAAGGATGTAACCATGACCATCTCCCCGCCTTGGATCCTGACCTATAGCCTGTCGGCCGACGTCGCTACAAACTTTGAGTATAAGATTCAGGCCAGCAGCCATCCGACTAGTTTCGAGGCGAATGGGTTGCCGCCCGGCGTAGGCGTTGATTCTGTTAGCGGTGTCATCAGCGGAATACCGACCGTGCCGGCTTCCTACATCGTCAATCTGACTGATCATACTCCGTACGGAGATGCGATAGGAGTGTTATATATTCAGGTCTTACCGCCGAAAATAACGAGCCCTTACCTGTCTGGCACCTATGATACAGGTGTGCCTTTTAGCTATCAAATAACCGCCACGGCCGAGCCGCAAACCTTCGCCGCTACCGGCCTGGCTCCGGGCTTGACCGTCGATCCCGCGACAGGGTTGATCAGTGGGGCGCCCACGATCAGCGGTTACTATCCGGTGTATATCATGGCGACGGGGCGGTATGGGACAGCGACGGGATACCTCAACCTCCAAGTCTATCCGAAAGATCCTCCGGTCGCCACGATCCATCAAGCAGCGTTTCGAATGGCGGCTGATCCTCTACGCCCGATCGTTTATCTGGACCGAGGGTATGGGAGTGTCGCCCTCCTTGACGTCAATACCCTTTCGGTGACGAGCCAGGTTTCTCTGAGCAGTGACCTGCTCGATATGTGCATCTCGTTAGATGGAAGCAGATTTTGGGCATACAACCGTTCCACGAGTTCGCTTGAGGCTTATTCGTTGCCAGCGTTTATTAAAACGCAAAGCATTGCCGTCAGCAGCAGTCCCTTGCAAGTCCGGGAGGGCGCCGGTAACCAGCTCTATTATCGTAACGGGAGTCCAACCCTCGCTCAGGTCGATGTTTCCAGCGGTAGCGCGGTGCGGAATTTTGCCCCGATCGACAACGCCAATCTCAACAGTTTAAAGACTAGCGCTGACGGGACGCAGTTATTCGTTGGCTCGGGATACAGTTCTCCGGCGACGTTGTGGAAATACGATATCACATCTACGTCTCCGACGTTAGTGCAGCAGACCAGCCAGCCGGGAGCGGGTCAGAATATTGTGCTCAACAATGCGGGAGATAGAGTGGTCTTTACCACCGACACTTATGGCACGAACGCGCCGATCCCCGCGCCTTTCTTGCGGTCGACCGCCGACCTCGCTCTGACATTTGGTGCTCTTCCTTCCGGGGGCTACCGCACGAACGTGCTGACATTCAGCCGGGACGATCGCTGGCTTTTCGACTTCTCCTGGGACAACCATCGCGTCGACATTCTCGACGGACGGAATGCTCTTCTCGGGAGCGTGATTGAGATCGACCACGCCGCGCAGAGTCCGTCGCAGATGGTAGTCGACAGAGATAATCGTTATCTTTTTTTGCTCTCCGGACTGGACATACTCGTCTATGACGTTAATCTGGTGACCTCGTTCCCGACCTCGTTCCCACCGCACAGTTTAACAAACGTGTCGACTCGCATGCTGACGGGCGCAGGTGATCAAGCTGAGATCGGCGGCTTTATTATCAAAGGGACGCGGCCGAAGAGAGTGGGTGTGCGTGCCACGGGCTCGTCTTTGTCCCGCTTTGGCCTCGCTGGCACGTTGGTCGATCCAATCCTGGAACTTCGTGATCAGAGTAATGCGGTCGTCGCGGTAAACGATAACTGGAACTCGAATCGGCAGGTCGTGAAGGATTCGGGTTTACGTCCACTGGACGAACACGAGGCGGTTATCGTCACGACTTTGGCTCCCGGAAACTATACCGCGATTCTCCGCGGGGTGGGCGACAGCACAGGTATCAGCTTACTGGAATTGTACGATCTGGACCCGGAAAGTTCGACGATTGAGAATATTTCAACGCGGGGCAACGTTGCGCTCGGCGACAATGTGATGATCGCGGGATTTATCGTGGGCGGGAACGCGCCGACGGACTTGATCGTGCGGGCGCTCGGACCCACTTTGGCTGACTTCGGGGTTAGTGGAGTTCTGGCGGATACTGTCCTCGAACTACGGAACGGAAGCGGCACGCTGGTCGCCCAGAATGATAATTGGCAATCGGATCAGGCGGCGGGGATCCAGGCGACTGGTTATGCGCCCCCGAACGCGAGCGAGGCCGCGATTTTGGCGACTTTGGCGCCGGGAAATTACACCGCGATCGTTCGCGGGAAAAACGGCACGACTGGGATCGGGTTGGTCGAAGTTTATAACTTGGACGCAAACTGAGCGCGAAAGGCGATTGAGCGCGGGCGGTAACGGCGTAATGTTCCGCACGGAGGCTTTTCATGACGACAGAAGTGGCGGAACAACAACAGACGACGACCCAAACTAACCAGCTCGAGCAGCTGAAGCGGTTTACCAAGGTGGTCGCAGATACGGGCGACTTTGAAACGATCAAGGATTTCAAGCCGCAGGATGCGACGACGAATCCGAGCCTGATTTTTGCGGCGACGCAGAAAGAGCAATACGGACATTTGCTCGAGGAAGTGTTGCGCGACCGGAAAGATTCGGGGCTGACGGGCGCGGCGCAGATCGAAGACATTATCGATCATCTGCTGGTGCAGTTTGGTTGTGAGATCCTGAAGATTGTGCCGGGCCGAGTCTCAACCGAGACGGACGCGCGGTTGTCGTTCGACGTCGACGGGTCGATCGCGAAGGCGCGACATTTGATCGAGCTTTACCAGCAGCGAGGCATCGGCAGGGAGCGGGTTCTGATCAAGATCGCGTCGACCTGGGAAGGTTTGCTGGCGGCCGAGCAACTCCAGAAAGAGGGAATTCGCTGCAACATGACCTTGCTCTTTTCGCTCGCCCAGGCGGTGCGGGCAGCCGAGGTGAAGGTGCAACTGATCTCGCCTTTTGTCGGTCGGATTTACGATTGGTTCAAGAAGGCGAATAACCGTGACTATCAAGGTGCGGAGGACCCCGGCGTGAAGTCGGTGCAAGAGATCTATTCTTACTACAAGAAGTTTGACTACGCGACGGAGATCATGGGCGCGAGCTTCCGAAACACGGGCCAGATTCTGGAATTGGCCGGTTGTGACCTGCTAACGATTAGCCCGGAACTAATGAAGGAACTCTCCAGCGCGGATGGGAAGGTGGAACGGAAGCTTAGTCCGGAAACGGCGAAGTCGGCGGAGATCAAGAAGGTCGCACTCGACGAAAAGAAGTTTCGTTATCTTTTGAATGACGATGCGATGGCGACGGAGAAGACGGCCGAGGGTATTCGCAAGTTTGCGGCGGATATCGTGAAGCTGGAAAAATTCGTGTCGACGAAGGTCGGTACTTAGTCTCGGCGGCGCGGTTTCTTCGTCCCTGGTCGAGAGACGGACATGTCCGCAGCAGTGTTTAATGTTGTCCTGATCGAGCCGGAGATTCCGCCGAACACTGGTAACATCGGAAGGCTTTGCCTCGCGTCGGGTTCCATCTTGCATCTCGTCGGACCTCTCGGTTTTAGGATCGACGATCGGCAGTTACGCCGGGCGGGCTTGGACTACTGGGAGGAAGTAAAGGTGCGGGAGTGGACGAGCTTCGACCATTTGCGCGGGGCGAATCCGGCGGCGCGTTTCTTTTTTCTGACCACGAAGGCGAAAAGGCCGTACTACAAAGAACAGTTTCGAGACGGCGATTTCCTCGTTTTCGGGCGGGAGACGAAGGGTTTGCCGGAGCTACTGTTGGCAGCAGAAGCGGCGTCCTGCCTGACAATTCCCATGGAGGGTACTCGCAGTCTTAATCTGGCGACGGCAGTTGCGATTGTGCTTTTCGAGGCAGTAAGGCAAAGTGCAAGCATGAATAGTTGATGGAGGGAAGCGTCGAAAAAATTGAAGCAGGTCACGAATATGAATAAGATAATGGCAATAGTTTGCGGCTTGAGCTTGGTGGCAGCGCCACTGGTTCATGCCGAAAAAACTCAGAACGAGAAGAAGGCGCGGAAGGCCGCGAAGAGGGAAGAGGTGGCAGGCAGGAGGGCTTCGAAGCAGGTGCGGAAGGCCGAGCGCGCGCAGGTCAATCGCGTCGCGCGGCGGGACGCGTCGGTCAATCGACAGGTCAAAGCGGAAAAGCGCGCGGTGAAGCGGCGGGTGGATAAGGCAGTGAGGCGTGACTTCCGCTACAATTCGAACCGCCTGGCGTTTAATACGGCGCGGGCAAGTTACTTTCGGACCAGACATGACCGCGGCTGGTGGAACAGCCATTATTCGCGCTTCGTTGTTTACGGTGGCGGCTACTGGTACTGGAATAGCGGGTGGTGGTATCCGGCCTACGGTTACAACCCGGGTTACAATAGCTACGTTTACGACGGGCCGGTTTATGGGTACGGCTACATCAACCCGGCTGAAACTACGGTGCGAGTACAGCGAGCGCTGGCGGAGCGGGGTTTCTACTACGGGCCGATCGACGGAATCATCGGACCGGGAACGCGCAATGCCATTCGTCAATACCAAGTCGCGGCCGGGTTAGCGGTGACCTCCGTGATGGACGAGCCGACCCTCGCGACGCTGGGATTGGTGTAAGTAGTCGGGGCCGCGACGATTGGGGCGGCGTGGTGTTAAATGTTTTGGCCCATGAAGAAGATTACGATCCTGGTTTCGGTTGTCGCGATTGGCGCGGGGACGGCATGGGCCGGTGAGAAGAAGGCGGAGAGAGAAGCCGCGCTAGTCTCTGCTGCCGGCCCGAGGGTCGCTGCCCCGGTTCGCCCGGTAGGCCAGGGGCGGATTAGCGGTCAGCGCCTGGGACCAGCCGGAATGTATCGCGGACAGGTAACCTTGAATCGTCGGTATTATTCGCCCGCGGTTGGTTCGCCAAACCAGGCTTGGCGAACGCGCGTTCAGCCCGAGGGGGGGCTGGCGGTGAACGTGCCAAGTAACACGCCACGCTCGCGACCGACCAGCGATGCGGCGGACGACATCCTCGCAACCATTCCGCGGCAACGCCGGGGGAATGGGGGACGCCAGGCCGCTAATGGCGCGGTGACTGAGACAAATGCCGGAACGCCTGTCGCCGACGGCGCGGTGAGTTCCGGTGCCGGAACGACTCAGAATTCCCCTAACGCAAATACTCCGGTCGCTAACCTGAACCCGAATCGTCGCCGAGGTCACGAAGGCCAGAGCGTGGTCCAATTTAACAACAACGGGAACGTTTCGTTCGGCGACGCGGAGGGACGTTGTCACGATTGGAAGCGGCGTGGCGGGGATCGCAACTGGTGGAATCGGCATTGCCCGGTCGTCATCCTCATCGGCGGCGGATATTGGGGCTGGAACGATGGCTGGTGGTATCCGGCCTGGGGTTACAGCGGCACCTACGTGTCCTACGGCTATGACGGCCCGATCTACGGATACGACGGATTGCCGCCGGACCAGGTCGTTGCGAACGTCCAGGGCGCGCTCCAAGAAATGGGATATTTCCAATTTGCGGTCGACGGTGTTCTCGGCCCGGCGACGCAGGCCGCAATCGCTGACTTCCAGCGCGACAACGGTCTCTTCGTCACCGGAGCGATTGATCGGTCCACGCTGGTGGCGCTTGGCTTTATTCTTTAGACGCGTCGCGTTAAAAGCGAACGCCGTTGACAACGCCGTGCGCTACAATCATGGCGAGATTAATGACAAGCTGCGTCCCTAAAGCGGTGCATCGCGCCCGGGACCCGCATTTTTGGTAGAGCCACCCAACGCCAGCGAAGGTAAGCAGACCAACGATTGGTTGGAACCCTTCCAGACTAATGATGGCAACGTTACTGAAGCAGGCGTCGAGCAGCAGACAGGGCACAACGATCGCGCACGTCGCGAGCAAGCTTCCCAGGATTCGCTTCGTCGCGATTAAGCCGGGCAAGTAAAGGATCAGACCAGTCGCGCCCGGGAGGCAGGCCCAGTATTCGTGGACGAAGCGAGTAAGATCGAATGGCCACACGACAAGGAAAAAGGGCGAGAGCAAACGGAAGAGATTGTGCAGGCGAGCCCAGACGAAGATTCCGAAGGAGGGCAGCTGGTGGGTATTATCGACCCACAAGTTATCCATCAGAAGGACTGAGGGAAGTCGGACAATCAGATGCTTCCAGACCAGCCACGGCGAAAGAGCGATTAGGGCCGTAGCGGCAAAGCGCAGGACGGTAAAAAATTCCGTTCACGCCAGGATTCGATCAGGTAGTAGAGACCAAATCCGAGGACGAAGGTAATGGCGAAGGGGTGACAATAGTAAGCCAGGACCAGGCAAAGAGCGATCAAGGAGGTTTTATAGCGACGCAAGGCGGCGTGCAGGGCGAGGACGAGGTAGAAAGCAGCGAACGACTTCGGCCAGAGAAAGATAGTTTGACTCAAGACGAAGGTGCTCGTCATCGCGCAAAGCGTGGCCACCGGCAGAGCGAAACCTGAAAGGAGCCCGGCGAACATGACCATGAGGCCCAGCAGCAGCAGCGAATTCAGAACGATGCCGACGACAAGAAACTGGCGGTAGTAATTGTCCTGGAAAAGGCTGGGGGTGTTGGCCCATTGCTGACCGACGTAGGAAAATTTACCTATATCTCGATTGACGGGCGGCGGAGCCAGAGCGGCACGAAATGGGACCGCAACTAAAGACATCAGAATTGGTCTGCCGGTCACTTCCTCACCTGGAAGGATCGGATGATTATTTCGAAATGATGTTCGCCGCAGCAGGAACTCTGTGACGGCATAAGGAATGTAATTATCGGCGGGAAGTTCAGTCAGTCGCTGGATGCGGACGTTCAGCCACGGCTGCTTCATGATATACATGCCATCGGGGGTATCGGCAGGAAGTTGAATCGGCAGTCGGGCAATCGCGAGGCACCCAAAGACGAAAATCGGCCAGAGAGAGAGGGCGATCTTGAAGGGACCGGTCACTTCCAAACGTAATCTCGTTAGCACTCCGCCTCTCATGATCAAAACGCATGCCGCGAGCTGGGCTGCGACCATGCAAACAAGCAGATAGACTCGGAAATGCGGCAGGGCTCCCATTGCCAAACCGGCGGCGCCGTGAAAGATCACGCCTGCTCCGACGCCAAACCCGATTAGTTCCACTCCGTGCCATCTGCCAGTTGCGTCAAGAAGAGCGAGGCCGATGGCGAAAATGCCGATGATTACCCAGGTGGCCAGGAGGACATCGGCAAGCATCAAGCACACTGTCAGGTCGCTCCGACGCTGGCAAGGAGTAGCGATTGCGCGTGAGTTAGCTAAGCTACCGGTGGATGTCCGCTCAACTTGTGGCCGATGGTCTCCGCCGTTCGTTTCGCGTAGGAGCGCGCACCATTGAAGTTCTGCGGGGTGTTTCGATGGAGGTGAAGCGAGGCGAAATCGCTTTCCTCGTCGGCGCAAGCGGCGCGGGTAAAACGACCTTGCTTTACACCTTGGCCGGCTTGGAAGAGCCGGAAGCGGGCACGATCGAATTCGAGGGCGAAAAATTGTATCGCGGTAGTTCGCGTGCGCAGGCGAGGAGGCGCAACATCCGAATGGGTTTCGTTTTCCAGGGTTATTTTCTGCTACCGGAATTAACTGCGATCGAAAACGTGATGTTGCCCGGAATGATCGGCCGCCGCGTGGACCCTGCACGCGCTGCGACCAGTCTGACGGCGGTGGGTCTCGGCGAGCGTTTGCACCATCTGCCGGCGGAGCTTTCCGGCGGCGAGCAACAGCGAGTAGCAATTGCGCGCGCCGTGGTAAATGAACCCGAGATTATTTTCGCCGACGAACCGACGGGCAATCTCGACTCGAAAACTGGGGACGCTATTATCGGATTGCTCCTGAATCTCGCGCGAGAACGAAACACGACGTTGCTGGTGGTGACGCACGACTCGCGTCTGGCCGCGCTGGGCGATCGGCAATTGCGCATGGTGGACGGGCAGTTGCAGTGAGATCGCGCTGAGCGCGACTTTTGGTCACGTGGCAATTGCCGCTTGAATTGCGGTCTGAACGTCCGAACTTTTTCTGTGCTTACGAAAACTGAAAATGACGGTGGGAAAGCGGCGGTGCTGGATCGGCCCGCAACGAAAGCAGCGGTAAAGCCGGCGAACGAAGCGCGAGCGAGCAAAGCCGCGAGCAAGGTTTCCAGCGTTTACATCGACGGCGATTTTTTCGCGGAAGGCGAAGCGAAGATTTCAGTCTTCGATCACGGCCTGCTCTACGGCGACGGCATCTTCGAAGGAATTCGTTTTTACAATGGGCGCGTTTTCCGTTTGGACGAGCACATCGAACGACTGTGGGATTCCGCGCGGTCGATTTGCCTGGAAATCCCGATGTCGCGGCGGGAGATGAACACTGCGTTGCTCGAGACCATCCGCAAAAATGATCTGCGGGATGGTTATGTGCGTTTGATCGTGACGCGAGGTGTCGGCAATCTCGGACTCAACCCGGCGCAATGTAAGAGACCGTCGATCATCATCATTGTGGCGACGATCGCGCTCTATCCGGAAGAAATGTACCGGAAAGGTTTGACGGTTGTGACCTGCGCGACGCGGCGGACGAATCCGAGCGCGCTGAATCCGGCCGTGAAGTCGCTCAATTATCTGAACAACGTCATGGCGCGGATCGAGGCGAATCTCGCGGGCGCGGACGAAGCGTTGATGTTGAACGATCAGGGCAACGTCGCCGAATGCACCGCGGACAATATTTTCGTGATCAAGCGCGGCGAAATTTTCACGCCGCCAATCACGGCCGGGGCATTACGCGGGATCACGCGCGCGACCGTCTTCGACATCGCTGCAGAGCTCGGGCTTAAAATCACCGCGACTGATATCACGCGACATGATGTCTTCGTCGCCGATGAATGTTTCCTCACCGGCACCGCGGCGGAAGTGATTCCGGTGATCAAAGCAGACGGCCGCGTCATCGGAACGGGCAAGCCGGGGACGATCACTTTGCGGGTGATTGCGCGCTTTCGAGAGATAGTGCGTGAAACCGGCACGCCGATTTCTTCGTAGAGCTCATTGAAGACCTGACGGCGCGCGAGATGCTGAGCTAAAGTGGGAATTGAATTTTTAGCGGGCGCCGAGGTCTAAGTTTACGAGATGTTGTGCGACGTTTGTAAGTGCAATGATGCAACGGTTTTCCTGACGCAAATCGTCGAAGGGAAAATGCAGAAGGTGAATCTTTGCGAAGGGTGCTCGAAAGAGAAAGGGGTGCAGGATCCGACTGGCTTTGCCCTGGCGGACCTGTTGCTCGGCATCGGCGCCGCGGAGGAGATCGACAAAGGTTCCGCGACGACGCGTTGCCCAGTGTGCGCCTTCACCCAGGCTGATTTCAAGAAAACGGGTCGGCTTGGCTGCAGCGCGTGTTACGGTGCGTTTGCCGAAGGATTGGGCTCACTCCTGAAAGCGATGCACAAAGGCACCGAGCACGTCGGAAAACTGCCGGCGCGCGCGCAACGCACGATTGAGCTCAGCGACCGGATGAAGGCGCTGAACGATAATTTGCGCCAGGCCGTGGCCGAAGAGAAATACGAAGCGGCGGCCTCGTTGCGGGACGAAATCAAAACTTTGGAGACGCAACTCGCGGGCGGACAATGAAATTTCAAAGCGTTCTGGCGCACAGCGGCGAATGGCTTCGCGGTGAAGGACCGCATCATCAGATCGTCGTGAGCAGCCGCGTGCGGCTGGCGCGAAATCTTCGCGATCGCGCTTTTCCCGGCTGGGCCAAAAAGGCGGAGCGCGCGGCCATTTTGGAGATGATCAAACCGCGCGTGGACGAGCTGCCGGAAATGCAGGACTCGTTTTCGGAGAACCTGCAGGATCTTTCCGCGATGGAGAAGCAGGTCTTGGTGGAACGTCATTTGATCAGCCGCGAGCACGCCGCGAAGAGCGCCGGCAGCGCGGTGGTGATGAATCGGAAGCAAACGCTGAGCATCATGCTGAACGAGGAAGATCACCTCAGGATGCAGGCGATTCGTTCGGGATTGCAATTGCGCCAGGCTTTCAAGCTCGTCGATAAAATCGACAGCGCCCTCGAAGCGAAACTCGATTTCGCCTACGACGCCAGGCTCGGTTATCTCACCGCCTGCCCGACCAATGTGGGCACAGGCATGCGGGCGAGCGCGATGCTGCATTTGCCGGGCCTGGTCCTGAGCGAATTAATCAACCAGGTCATCCAGGCGGTGAACAAGATCGGTCTCGCGGTGCGTGGATTATACGGTGAAGGCACGGAAGCGATGGGCAATTTGTTCCAGATCTCGAACCAGACGACGTTGGGCGAAAAGGAAGACGAAATCATCGCCCGCCTGAGCAAGGTGATCGAGACCATCATCGAAAAGGAGCATGACGCGCGGCAGGTCCTGCTCCAGAAAAAGCCGGACACGCTCTGGGATCAGACCGGGCGGGCCTACGGCTTGCTCACTTATGCCCATGCCATGAACTCGAAGGAGGCGCTCAATCTGCTCTCGATCATGAAACTGGCGATCGATCTCGGGGTTTTCCCTGAGGAGAAGCGCTTGTCGATTGACGAGTTGTTTATGGAAACGCAGCCGGCCCACCTGCAAAAGAGCACCCAACAGAAATTGAACGCGGAGGAACGGGACCATTTGCGCGCACAGATTGTGCGCGAGCGTTTGAAAACATTTCCTAACCCTGATATGAGTAAAGTGGCAAAGGCGACGACAACCAACGGCGACACTGCGCCCAAGAACGCATGAATAATTTCACGCCGCGCGCTCAACAAGTCCTGCAGCTTGCGCGCAAAGAAGCGGACAGATTTAACCACAACTACGTCGGAACCGAGCATCTCCTGCTTGGCTTGATCAAGCTCGGTCAGGGCGTGGCGGTGAATGTTCTGCAGAAGATGGGTCTCGATCTCGAGACCGTGCGGATGGAAGTCGAGAAACAGGTCGGCTCCGGTCCGGAAACGAAGATGGTGGGAAACATTCCCTACACGCCGCGAGTGAAAAAAGTCCTCGCGCTCGCGGGGAAAGAAGCGAAGGCGTTGAATCATTCCTACGTCGGCACCGAGCATATTTTGCTCGGGCTGTTGCGCGAAGGCGAAGGCGTCGCGGCGCGCGTTTTGAAAACCCTCGAGATCGATATCGAACGCACCCGCAACGAGATTTTGCGCGAGCTGGATCCGAATTTCACGCCGCCGGAAGGCGAGCCCGAAATCCCGGAAGGTGCGTCGACCGGGAGCAAGAAAGATGTCAAGACGCCGGCACTGCGCGCGTTCGGCCGCGACCTGACCGAACTCGCGAAAAAGAATGAGCTCGATCCGGTCATTGGGCGGAAAAACGAAATCGAGCGCGTGATCCAGGTGCTCTGCCGTCGCACGAAAAACAACCCGGTTTTGCTCGGCGAAGCGGGTGTGGGCAAGACTGCGATCGTCGAAGGTCTCGCCCAGGAAATTTCGTCCGGGAATGTGCCGGAACTGTTGCGCGACAAAAAAGTTATCACCCTCGACCTGGCCTTGATGGTCGCGGGCACGAAATATCGCGGCCAATTCGAGGAACGAATCAAGGCGGTGATGGACGAAATTCGCCGGAGCAAGAACGTGATTCTGTTTATTGACGAATTGCACACCATCGTCGGCGCCGGTTCGGCCGAAGGGGCGATGGACGCGAGCAACATCATCAAGCCGGCGCTGAGTCGTGGTGAATTGCAATGCGTCGGCGCGACGACGTTAAACGAGTATCGCAAGTACATCGAGAAAGACGCGGCGTTGGAACGTCGTTTCCAAACCGTGAAAGTCGAAGCTCCGACGGTCGAAGAAGCGGTCCAGATTCTGAAGGGACTGCGACCAAAATACGAAGCCCATCATAAGGCGAAACTTACCGACGAAGCGCTCGAGACGGCGGTGAAGCTTTCCGAGCGTTATATCACCGGGCGTTTCCTGCCGGACAAAGCCATCGACGTCATGGACGAAGCAGGCGCTCGCGCGCGGATCAATGCGATGACGCGGCCGCCGGACGTGAAGGAGGTCGAGAAAGAGATCGAGAGCATCCGGATCGACAAGGAAGCGGCGATCAAGGCGCAGGATTTCGAGAAAGCGGCCTCGCTGCGCGACAAGGAAAAGCACGCGAAAGAACGGCTCGACAACATTTTGACCAGATGGCGCGAAGAGCGCGAAGAGCGCGAGGTTTTGGTGACGAGCGACGACATGATGTCGGTGGTGGCCAAAGTCACCGGTGTTCCACTGCAGCGGATGGAGCAGAAGGAGACCGAAAAACTTTTGCAGATGGAGTCGGAACTCAAAGGAAAGGTCATTGGGCAACACGAAGCAGTGGTCGCGATCTCGAAAGCGCTGCGGCGCTCGCGGGCGGATTTGAAGGATCCGCGCCGGCCGATCGGCTCGTTCATTTTCCTCGGGCCGACGGGCGTTGGTAAAACCTTTCTCGCGCAGACGCTGGCGGAATTCATGTTCGGCGATCGCGATGCTCTCATCCAGATCGACATGTCCGAGTACATGGAGAAGTTCACCGCCTCGCGCCTGATCGGCTCGCCGCCGGGGTATGTCGGCTATGAGGAAGGTGGACAGCTTTCCGAAGCAGTGCGACGACGGCCGTATTCAGTCGTGCTCTTCGATGAAATCGAGAAAGCGCATCCGGATGTGATGCACCTTTTGCTCCAGATTCTGGAAGACGGGAAAGTGACTGACTCGTTAGGTCGCAAGATCGATTTTCGGAATACCATTATCATCATGACTTCAAATGTTGGCGCGGAGATCCTGCGCCGGCAGACAACGATGGGGTTTGGCGCGACCAAGCCGCTCGGGGAACATGAGTTCGAGGCGATGCGCGATCGTTTGCTCGAAGAAGCGAAAAAGGCGTTCAAGCCGGAATTCATCAATCGTCTCGACGACATCATCGTTTTCCATCAGCTGACGAAGGAAGACCTGATGGTGATCGTTGAACTCGAGGTTGCGAAAGTGCTTTCACGCGTCAAAGCGAAGGAAGTGACGATCGATCTCGAAGGGAGCGCGAAAGAGTTCCTGATCGAAAAAGGTTACGATCCGCAGTACGGCGCAAGGCCGATGCGCCGGGCGGTCGAGCGTTATCTCGAGGACCCGTTCGCAGAAGAATTGCTGCGCGGGAACGTGAAGCCGGGCGACGTCGTTCACGTCGTGGCCGACAACGGGAAGTTGCGCTTCAACACCGCCGCGCCGGCGGAGAACGAAGCGACGAGCCCGAGTTAGGAACTGGTTCAGGCGCGCGGGTGCGCTTTGGCGTAGGCGTTTTTCAAACGCTCGACCGTCACGTGCGTGTAGATCTGCGTGGTCGAAAGACTGGAGTGACCGAGCAGCGCCTGCACACTTCGCAGGTCCGCGCCCCGATCGAGCAGGTGCGTGGCAAAGCTGTGGCGCAGGGTGTGGGGACTGATTGAAATCGGAATGCTGGTGTGTCGAAGATAACGACGAAGAGCCAGCCAGATGGAACGGCTCCCGAGACGTTTGCGCATTTTGTTGATGAACAACGGCCCATGGTGGACGCGCGCCTCGCTGCGATAGGTCTGGATCGCCTCCAGCGCCGGCAGGCCGACCGGGCAGACGCGCTCCTTGCTGCCTTTGCCAAAAACGCGCACGCTTTCGGTGTAGAGATCAACGTCGGAAACATCGAGGCCGGTGAGTTCACTCAAGCGCAAACCGCTGCTGTAGAATAATTCGAGAATCGCGAGATCGCGCGCTCGCATCCAGGACGGTGTCTGCTTTTCGGGCGCGATCCGAGTCGGCGCCTGGAGAAGGTCGCTGACCTGCTGACTCGTTAGAACGAGAGGCAATTTTTTCTCGGCCTTGGGAAGGCGCAAGCCGGCCGTCGGATCGACCTTTAGCCCAGCGCGGGCGCGCAAAAATTTATAGAATGAACGCAGGGCGGAAAACTGCAGCCGGATGTAACTCCGCGCCGTTTCCGCTTTCATCAGCACGAAGAGGTAATCGCGAAAATCATCGAGGGTGCATTCGGCCCAGGGTTTCAGGCGAAGATGCCCGTGAATTCTCTCGAGCGCCGCGGTGTAGGCGGCGATGGTGCGCGGCGACGCATTGCGTTCCACCGCGAGGAAGCTCAGGAAATCTCGCGCCTGCGTCTCGCCGGCTGACGCCTTAGAGCGCGGGTTTTTCGATCGTGTAGCGGCTGGTTTGCGCATTCACCCGGCTGGAGAGCTGACTGGCGAAAATCGGCGGCGGATTGGTCGAAATCACTTCGTAGCGTTGCAGGACGAATTCCGGATACACGCCATTGCTCGCGGGCTCATAGACTTTGTCGTCGCTAAAGTAACCGTAGAGTTTGTATTCGTAGTTGTTGTCGCTGCCGAAATCGAGCCGTTCGCGATCGGGCGCGAGCTTCTGTTTTTCGTTCAACATCACCAGCTGCGATTCGCTCCACGGCTGGCCCGGTCGGCGGATGTAGCCCCAAAATTTGAAGTCCGGTTTGAAATAGCGGCGGCCGACAAAATAATTTCCCTGCGTTTCCGCCGCGTAACGCTGCGCCATGTCGATTTTGGCGGCCTGGATTCCGGCCGGTACCGTTTCGCAGCCGCTAAGGAGAGCGATCGCCAGGCATGCGGCGAGGAAGCAGGAGATGCGTTTCATCCTGGGAATGTGTCCACCACCTGTGCAGCGAACGCAAATTCCGCGCCGCGCCGCCTTCCATCTTTGCGCTTCCCAAGCTGCCGCGCGTTTGTAAGTTCAAGTCATGATCGAGCTGGAAGTCTACGCGGCTGGACTGCGCGATGTGAATAAGATTCTGGAGCTTGATCGGCAACTCGAAACCGTTCCCGGTCTGCGCTACAAAGTCGATCGCAGCCACGATCTCGTTTATCTGGAAATGGACGAACCGGCGATCACGCTGCGGGATTTGCGCAGCAGTTTCCGCAAGATCGGGTTGGATCCACGCTTCGTCGGCGCACTGCCGGAAGCATTGCGGGCGAAGTCGGAAACCCAGCCGCTCGGGGCGTAGCAAAAACCTGGCGGCGACAAATGATGGCGCGCTTTTTCATTGCGCTCGGAGCGCCATTTGTCGCGTTCCTTCGCTATCTCGGCGAACTGCTTCTGCTCGCGGCCGACACATTTCGTTCGCTGTTTACCCATCGGCTGCGCTGGCGACTTTTCCTGCGCCAAATGGTCGACATCGGGTTGCACTCGCAAATGCTGGTGATCGTCACCGGCGGTTTTACCGGCGCGGTTTTCGCCGCCCAGACCTTTTTCCAGTTCAACAAACTCGGGATGGGCTCGGCCGTGGGCGCGGTCGTTTCTGTCGCGATTTGCCGCGAGCTGGGCCCGGTTTTAACCGCGCTCATGGTGAGTGGGCGCGTGGGGGCGGCCATGTCAGCGGAAATTGGAACGATGAAGGTGACGGAGCAGATCGATGCCCTGCGTGCGCTCGCGGTTTATCCGATCGATTACCTCGTCGTCCCGCGGAC
>JBBSEO010000017.1:0-17177 GCA_038239645.1 Chthoniobacterales bacterium
CTCTAACAGCAGAGACACGCCAATGGCCGTAATCAGCACGGTCAGCTTCGGCTGCTTCCGCAAAGGCCGGTAGGCCAGACGCTCGATCGTCATGCCCACCAGCGCGCAAATGCACATCGAGGCGAGGAGGACCAGGGCGACACCGATGGGCGCGGATCGTCCGGTGAAGTGCGGGAGAATTCGGGGCGTCAGGTAGTAGCCGGAGAACGCGCCGAGCATGAAGACGTCGCCGTGAGCGAAGTTGATGAAACGCAACACGCCATAGACCATGGTGTAGCCGAGGGCGATCAGGGCATAGAACGCGCCCAGCGAAAGGCCGTTAACGATCTGCTGACTGAACTCGATTCCGCTCATGCCGTTAGTTCGAGCGGGTTCGAAACATGCGCGGGGTTTGACCGGCTAACGACTCAGGGGGCAACCGAGGCCACGAAATCGTTTTGCTTTCCGTTCACCTTCAGGACGACGGCGGCCTTATTGGCGTTGCGTTTGTCGTCAATCGTAATCTTCCCTGTCACGCCGTCGTAGTCCTTCACCTTCGTCAGGGCATCGCGAACTTTATCCGGCTCGGTGCTTCCGGCGGTCTTCATCGCGTCGGCGAGAATCATCATCGCGTCATACCCGAGCGGAGCCATCCCATCCGGCATGGAGTTGAATTTTGCCTGATACTTCTTCACGAAGTCCTGCACTTTGGGATTCTTGTCCTGCGGCGAAAAGTGCGTGGAGAAATAACAACCGTCGACCGCGCTCCCACCGATTTCCGAAAGCTTGGGTGAATCCCAGCCGTCCCCCCCCAGCAGCGGAACTTTGAGCCCGAGCGACCGCGCCTGTTTCGCGATCAGTCCCGCTTCGGTGTAATAACCCGGCACAAAGATCGCATCGGGTTGGGCCGCCTTGATCGCGGTTAGCTGCGCGCGAAAATCCTTGTCGGTCCCGCCGCCACTGAAGGAACGTTCCATGACGACCTGGCCGCCGTGGGTGGTGAAGTAATCCTTGAAATATTTCGTCAGGCCGACCGAATAATCGTTCCGCACGTCGGTCAGGATCGCGACTTTCTTTGCCTTGAGATTATCAAGGGCGAACTTGGCCATGACTGTGCCCTGGAACGGATCGATGAAGCAGACGCGAAAAACGTAATCGCCGACTTCGGTCACGCGGGCGTTGGTTGCTCCGGGCGAAACCATCGGGATTTTCGCGGCCTGGCAAATCGGCGCGGCTTCGAGCGAGCGCGAACTCGCAATTTCACCGAGGATCGCCACCGCCTTGTCACTCGCGATCAGCTTTTTTACCGCCGAGGAAGGCTGACCTGGTTTTGATTGATCGTCCTCGGTCACAATTTTAATCTGACGGCCGAGAACCCCGCCGTTTTTATTGATCTGATCCCGCGCGAGTTCAACGCCGTTGCTCGAGTTGATTCCGAAAGTGGCTTCGCTGCCGGTGAGCGAAGCGTATTGACCGACGACAATGTCTTGGGCGTGCACGCGGCCGAGAAGGCAGAGGGCAACGACCAGACCGGAGGCGAGGCGGGAAAAGAACTTCATGCTGTGGTTGTTCTACCGTGGAGCGCTCCCCGGCGCAATCTGCTTTCATGATCGGAAGCGCACGACGTGCTATTCTGCGGCCCAATGTCCCGGCCTTTCCTCCTCTGCGCGATGGCGTTTACGGCGCAATGCCTGAGCGCGAGCGCTTTTATCACCCCGGGGCAGTTCCAGACACTTCCGCTCGAGCGCACGGAGCAGAATCATCTCGTTGTCCGCGCGCTGATCAACGGCAAGCCGGCACGCCTCGGCGTCGATACGGGCGCGCAGTTCAGTGCGATTGCGGCCGACCGGCGGCAACATTTTGGGATTGTAAATCTTCCCCAGGCGTCAGCGTTGCCGACGCGGTTGTTAGTCAATGGAGCCATGAGCTCGGTCGGCCTGGCGCGAACCTTTCGCCTCGGCGAACTCAATCTGCTCGACGAGCCCATCGTCGCGATCAATCTGCGACATTCGCGGCGGGGAAGGCGCGCCGGCCAAAGTTCGGAAATCGATGGAATCCTCGGGGCCGATATTTTGTTTCCGACTCGCGCCGTAATCGATTGCCAGCGGCAGCTGCTCATCCTCAACACCGAACCGCGGGACGCGATTTCGACCCCCGGAATTGATTATTCCGGGTTTCACAGCGTGCCGATGCGCGTCTCCGACAACTTTAATTTGTTCGTCGACACTTCCGTCAATGGGTCGCCCGCACAGTTGATGGTCGATACCGGTGCGTTCGCGACGTTGCTCCACAAAAATTTCCTGCAGCGGATCAAAATTCACGCTTACAACACGCCCTACCGTTCGGCCCCGGTGAACCTGAAGCCGCAGCGCGTGCAGGTGGCACGAATTAAAAAAATCTCGGTCGGAACAATCGACATCATCGGACGAAATGTCGGCGTGATCGATTTAACCAACCTTCTTTCACAGGAGGAATTGACCGGAAGCGATCGGCCTATTGCCGGCCTGCTGGGGGCCGAGTTGTTGCAGCGGCATCACGGGATCATCGATTTCGGGGCGCGCCGGCTTTATCTGAAACGTTAGTTTTTTCGCATCGCGTGATCATGCAAGTCTTCGTGCTCGGCGCCGGACTGGGCACCCGATTGCGCCCGCTAACGGACGACCTGCCGAAACCGCTCGTTCCTATTTTCCAGAAGCCGCTCATTACTTTCGCCTTCGATCACCTTCTGGCGGAAACGGAAGCGCGCGCGTTCCACGTGAACACGCATCATCTCCCGGAGAAGTTCGCGGAGCTTTTCCCGCACCTACGTTACCGGGAAGCGAACCTGCAATTTTATCACGAGCCCATTCTGCTCGAGACCGCCGGAGGCATTGCGAATGTCGTGGTCGCGCCGGACGAGCCGCTCCTGGTCTACAACGCGGACATTCTGACCGATCTGCCGCTGGCGCCATTGCTAAAGGCCCATCACGACGGCGCTAATTTCATTACGCTGGCTCTCCGCTCCTCTGGCCCGTCCCAGCACATCGCCCTCGAGGGCGACCGCGTCGTCGACGTCCATAATCTGCTCGGCACCGGAGCGCCGGAGCGCTTCCTGTTCACGGGAATTTATGTCGTGTCGCCCGCATTTCGGGCGCGGCTCGAGCGCGGGGTGAAATGCTCAGTCATCCCGCATTTTCTCGACGCCATTCGCCGTGGCGATCGTGTGGGCGGGGTGGTGATCGATCAGGGTAATTGGTGGGACGTTGGCACGCCGGCGGCATATCGGGAGTTGCATCGCGTGCTTCCGACATGCGAGTTCCCGCGTTTTCCGGTGATCGATCGAGAATGGCGCGCGCCAGTGCACGGGAGCGCAAAAATTGCCCCTGACGCGGCGGTGAGTTCGAGTTCGGTGATTGGGGCGAACGTCGTCGTCGAAAAAGCTGCGATTTTGGCCGAAAGCATCGTCTGGTCCGGCGCTCAAATTGCTCCTTCCAGTAATTTACAGAAGTGTATTGTTCGCACCGCTCGCCGCGTGTCGGGCACGCACGGCGACGCGATCATTTAGATGAAAACCGATCTTCTCGTTAGCCAGACACGCCTGCGTGTGCCGGCCTTCAGCGCGGGCTCGATCAATATCCAGCCGATCGAAAAGGGAGGTTCGGATCGACGTTTTTATCGCGTGCGTTGTTCGGACCAACAGTCGCTCATCCTGGTGAAATACAGTCGCGAGCGCGAAGAGAACCGGCATTACGTCACCGTCGCGAAGTTCCTTCGCGACCATGGTGTGCGCGCGCCGAAAATTTATTTCCACGATTCGGAGGAAGGGTTGATCTGGATTGAGGATCTGGGGGAGACCGATCTTTTCAGTTTCCGCGGGACGCCCGGGCGCGAACAGGAGCAATCGTATCGCTCAGCCGTCGCCGAAATTGCGAAGCTGCATGCGATTGAAGAGCCAGCGTGGGATGGCCTGGCGATGCCGGCCGAGTTCAACCCGGCCCTTTATCGGTGGGAGCAGTCCTATTTCTTTGAGAACTGTCTCGGTCGGGTTTTTGGGCTGGGCGAGAACGAAATCCGGAAGCTCGAATGCCTGCCGGCGTTGGAGGCGATCGCCCAGCATCTTGCCTCCGGGCCCCGCGTGCTGGTGCATCGCGATTTCCAATCGCAAAACGTCGTGGTGCGGAACGGGGAGGCCTACCTGATCGATTTCCAAGGCATGCGGCCGGGTGCGGCCGAGTATGACATGGCGTCGCTCCTCTACGATCCGTATGTGCAGCTCAGTGCGGAGGAACGGGACGATCTTTTTTCTTTTTATCTGGAGGAACGCGGTCTGCCGCCTGATTCGGCTGCGCATCGTGAAACGTTGCGGCTGTGCGGGATGCAGCGGCTGATGCAGGCCCTGGGTGCCTACGGCTTTTTGGGCCTGGTCAAAAACAACCGCGCCTTCCTCGCGCATATCCCGGCGGCGCTAGGCAGTTTGCGCGAAATTCTCGGTGGAATAAGGGGAACAGAGCCGCTCGGTGCGGCGATTGCTTATCTACCGGGTAATGTATTATCCGGTTAGCCAGGAACTGATTGCCCGGGAGCTCCTTGCGCGACAATCGCGCGAGAAGGCGCTCACCGGGCAGCAGATTGATCCTTCGCGCCGGGGTCTCATTTGGGCGGCAATGCTGCTGGGCAGCGCCCTTCCCAGCGTCGTGGCGCAATTCCTTGGGTATAACTTCGGCTACCTCCTGCCGATTCTCCAGTCGGCGGTGCTGATCATTCTCGCAGTGATCGCCGATCGCTCCGAGCGTCTCCGCGTCGTCCTGGGCTTCATTCTCGCCGTCGCCATTCTCCGGTTGAACTGGTCGGTTATTGCCCCCGCGCTGGCAGCGACAGCGCCCATTGCCCAGGCGAACAGCCTCCTCAGCATTGGCGGTCGTCTTTTCCTATCCCGCCTCCTTTTCGCCCTTGGCATGCCGTTGATGCTCGTGACCATGGCCGGACTGCAAATTTCCCGGCGCACGCTTTACCTGCACCGTGGGAACATGGCGGCAATGGCCAAACCGGAGGCTATCCTGTTCTTTCGGAAGCCGATCCCGTGGACCCGGCTCGCTCCGATCCTGTTGATCATCTTTGGAGTCGCTCTTCCGCTCTTCCTCTATTTTACCCTGCGACCGGAATTAAAGAGTACGACCCAACTTCTTTCGCTTTTACCTTGGGCGTTTGCGACGGCCACGCTGAACGCAGCGAGCGAAGAGTTCCAGTTCCGCTGTATTCCTCTGGCCCAACTGCGGGGCATCATGCCGATTCGCGAATTGCTCTGGCTAACGTCGATTTTCTTTGGGATCGGGCATTACTTCGGGCAACCGTCGGGCTTGGTCGGCGTTTTCATGGCGACAATCGCGGGCTGGCTCTGGGGAAAGAGCATCATCGAAACGCGGGGAGTCGGGTGGGCCTTCATCATCCACACCGTCCAGGACGTTGTGATCTTCTACTTCCTCGCGCTCTCGCTGACGAACTAGCGCACGAAAGGATTGGTCGCCCGTTCGCGGCCGATCGTCGTGGGCGGCCCGTGGCCGGACAGGACCGTGGCCTGCTCATTCAAAACGAAGAGTTTGTCCCGGATTCCCTGGAACAGAAGTTCGCCATCGCCGCCCGGCAAATCGAAACGACCGACCCCGCCGGCGAAAAGAACATCGCCGCCTACGATCACGTTGTCCGACCGCGAGAAGAAACAGAGGCTGCCGGCACAATGCCCGGGAATTTCCAGAATCGTCCAGCTTGCGCCGAGGAAGTCGCGTGCATCGGTCTCCTCGATCAGGAAATCAGGCGCCGTTGTTTCCACTTCGAGGCTAAACCCATAATCACGGAAGAAATTCGGATCGGAAATCATCGGGGCACATTCCGGATGGCAGCCGACGGGGCAGCCGAAGAGCTGTTTCACTTTCGCCACCTCCTGGATGTGATCGAAATGCCCGTGGGTCAGGAGGAGAAGCTTCGGCGAGATTTTCTTTTCCTCCAGCCACGCCACGGTGCCGTCCGGCGCGTCGAAAAGAATAGGTCCGTTCGGGGCGTGAAAAACGTAACCATTGGTCTCGAACAGCCCTCCAGAAAATGATTCGTATCGCATCGGGTGACTTTGAAATGGTTCTTTTTGAATGTTGTCGCCGCGTCGGTGTCTTATTCGCAGCCGCAGGCTCCCACGCAAGCGATGATGTTGCTTTCCACGGTGCAATCTGCGACTATGGGAAACCTCTTTTTTAGGGCATGAAGCATCGAATATTGGCGGCCGCGGCCGCGCTCACGGCTGTCACCTTTGCGCCGCTCGCACAAGCGAAGTCGGATCTGGAGCAAGTTTGCGTCTCCGTTGGGCGTCTTCTCGAGGAAGGCCATTACACCCACAAGCAGCTGAACGAAGAAATGTCGCATCGAATCCTCCGGACCTATCTGGAGATTCTCGATTTCAGTCATCTCTTTTTCCTTCAGGAAGACATCGACGCTCTGAATCAGAAATACGGCAATTCACTCGGCGACGATATCTTGCTGGGCAATTTAAAGCCGGCCTACGAGATCTACGATGTTTACCAGAAGCGGGTGGACGAACGCGTTGCGAAGATCAAACAACTGGTCGAGCAGCCCCCGGATTTCAAAACGGACGCGACCATCGACGTTAGCCGGCAGAAATCGCCGTGGCCGAAGGATATGGCCGACGCGGACGAACTCTGGCGCGGGCGCGTTACCAGCGAACTATTGCAGGAGCACCTGAGTGAGCATCCGATTGAGCCCGGCCCGCAGTTGGTCGAGCGTCGCTACGAACGGCTGGCCCGGAACGTCCACGAGGAAGATCGCACCGAGCAGGCGAAGTATTTTCTCGATGCCGTCGCGCAAAGCTACGACCCGCACTCCGAGTATCTGAGCAAGAGCGATCTGAAAAATTTCCAAATCAACATGGGTCTCTCCCTCATCGGCATCGGCGCGATGCTGCGGACCGAAGACGGTTATGCGAAAATTGAGAGCCTCGTTCCCGGCGGTCCCGCGCAGGTCGATGGCCGGTTGAAAGTCGGCGATCGGATCAGCGCCGTGGGCCAGGCCACCGGTGACCTCACCGACGTCCGCGACATGCGCCTCGATAAGGTGGTCGAGATGATCCGTGGCCGAAAAGGATCGAAGGTCCAGCTGCTCATCATTCCGTCCGCTTCGACTGATCCGTCCACGCGCAAAAAAGTCGAGCTGGTGCGCGACGAGATTAAATTGAAAGACCAGGAAGCGCGCGCCGACATCATCCTCAAGAAGGACGATGAGGGCAAAGCGGTGAAACTGGGTTGGATTACGCTCCCTTCCTTCTACGCCGACATGGACCGGCACCAGAAGAGCACGACCAGAGACGTCGCCGCTCTGCTCAAGCGTCTGAAGAAGGAAAATATCGCCGGCCTTGTCATCGATTTGCGCCGCAACGGCGGCGGCTCCCTCGAAGAAGTGATTTCGCTGACGGGCTTGTTTTTGAAATCGGGCCCGATCGTGCAAACGAAAGGCTCGAACGGGAACATCGTCGTTTCGAGCGATCCCGATCCGAGCCTGATGTATTCGGGTCCGCTCATCGTGCTTACGAGTCGGCAGAGCGCTTCGGCCAGCGAAATCTTTGCGGCTGCGCTGCAGGATTACGGGCGCGCGCTCATCGTGGGAGATCAGAACACTTTCGGCAAAGGAACAGTGCAGACGGTGCTCGAGATCGGACGCTTCACTTCGCTCCTCGGCAGTCGCTCGCAGGAGGACGGCGCGCTGAAATTAACGATCCAGAAGTTTTATCGTGTGGCCGGTGGTTCGACGCAATTGCACGGAGTCAGCTCCGACATCGTGTTGCCGTCGCTGACCGACCTGACCGAATTCAGCGAGGGCGCCCTGAAAAATTGCCTGGCTTACGACGAAGTGCCGAAAGCCAAATACACGAAATGGAGCGAGCCCGTTGCGCTTTACTCTGAGGAATTGAAGCGTCGTTCCGCGGAGCGCGTTTCGGCCAATGAGGAATTTCATTATGTCATGGAAGACAAAAACAGGCTCCGACAGCGGCTGGACGAAAATCGTATCTCGTTGAACGAAGATATCCGCCGAAAGGAAGTGGCCAACGATAAGGCACGGAAGGAATTGCGCTCCAAGGAACGGTTGGCGCGACACGTTGACGAACCAAACGTCTACCGCCTGACGCTCGATACGCTCGATAAGCCGAACCTCCAGCTGATCATGTACCCTGGCCGGCTGGCCGACGCGAAAAAGAACGGAACCGCCAAGGTTGCCCCCGAAGCCGCCGGCGATTCTGACACCGAGAGCGACGATGTCGTGACCTCCGACGACGGGACGAAGGAACCGACGATTGATCCCGAGCGCGACGAGACGATTAACATTCTCTCCGACCTCGTGAGAATGGAGCGCGGCCCGAAGACAGCCAGCGCCTCGCGGTAGAAAAGCTGCGCTTCTCAAGCGTAGCATTGCTCGCTAGAATCCGGGGCGAATGCGAAGAGGCGCCCCCACTTTTCTGCTCGCCGCGGTAATGCTTGCCGGGTGGTCAGCCCGCGCCCAACAGCCGTCTCCGGGAAGTGATCTGGCGGAGCTTTACTCCCGCGGTATGGCCGAGTTTCAGTCAGGTGCCTACAGCCAGGCGGCTTCGGATCTGGAAGCGCTCACGCACAAGGCCGAACTCAGTGCTCAATTAGAGCCCGTCTTTTACACGATCGGCACGGCTCATTTCAATGCGGCTGATTACAAGAAAGCGGTGTTGGCCTTCGAAAATTACCTGAAGAATTTTGCCCAGGGCCCGCACGCCAGCGAAGCCAGCTTCGGCCTCGCGCAATCGAACTTGCTCCAAAAAAATTATGCCGCCGCTACAGCCGGGTTTGCGCAATTGGAACGAGACTCCCGTTTTCGCGAGCAGGCGCTTTTGTTCGAAGCCACCGCCGCGAAAGAGGCGAACCAGATCGATTCTTCCATCGCGTCACTGGAGAAGCTAACGAGTGGCGATCTCACTACTCCGACGGCGCTGCGAGGGGCGATCATGCTCGCCCAGCTCTACGCGCAAAAGGGCAAGCCGGAGCGATCCCTGGGTCTCCTCCGGAAATTGCGGCAGCGCGCGGCGGCGGTCGAGAATTTGGCGGAGCTCAATTCCACCATCGTCGATCTCGGTGATTCGCTTTATCGCGGACGGCAGTTCGCGGAAGCGCTCGAATGTTATCGGGCCGCGTTCTCGCGCGAGGAAATCGTCAAACGCCTCGGTGCTCGCGCCAGCGCCATGCAGCGGGCAATTGACGGTAACCTTGCGATCGCGCGCAGCGATCCCTCGCAAGTGACTCAGATCGTGGCGGAGAATAATCGAATCAAGGCCGACCTGGCGCGGACGCAGACGACGCTGACGGAGTTTGAGAAGCTTCCTTCCATCACCCCGGCGATTTATGTTCGGATGGCCCGCTGCTTCGACGAAACGGATCGGAAATGGGAGGCCGCCGTCGTCTATCAGCAGATTATCGATCGCCTTCCAAAGGTAACCGAGCGCGAGCCCGCGCTCTTCGGGCTGATCCTCGAGTTCGCCGATGTGAACGAGGCGGCGAAGGCGCAGCAGCGGTGCGAGCAATATCTACGCGAGTTCAAAGCCGGCCCTAACGCCGAAACCGTGGGTTATCTCCTTGGAGCGATGGCGCTGGAGGCGAATAATCCAAAGGCGGCCGAGACTTATTTCGGCAAGGCGCTCACGAATCAACCGAAGAGCAGTTTCCGTGAACAAATGCGTTACCTTCTGGCCAACGCCAAGCTGGCGCAGGGTAAGTATGACGAAGCCGGGGCCGATTATAAGAAATATCTGAACGATTTCCCCAAGGGACAGTTCCGCGAGGACGCGCAATATCGCATCGCTTTGGGCGAGCTCTTCGCCGGGAAATATGAATCGGCGATGAACACGCTCCGTGACTACTTAACGAAGAATGGACATGCGGCCTACGTCACGGACGCCAAGTATCGGCTGGCGGTTTGCAAGTATGCGGCCTCGCTCTATGACGATGTGATTCGGGATTGCCGTGAATGGGAAGCTGACTACCCGAAGAACCAGCAGCTCGGTGAAGTTCTCGCCTTGCACGCCGATGCGCTTGCCGGCGCTGGCCGCGACGAGGAAGCGACACCAGTCTACATCCATTCCTTCCAAACGGCCGCGACCGAGGACGTGATAAACTATTCCCTCTTCGCCGCGAGTAAGCTCCTCCAGAAAAAAGGGGACTGGGAGCGAGTATCCGCCTTGTTTGCTGACTTCATCGAGAAGAAGCCGGACAGTCCCAGTATTCCCACGGCACTTTATTGGATCGGAAAAGCGAAAGCTCACGAAGGAAAGCTGGACGAGGCGAAGCAGATTACCGCCGATACAATCAAGAAATACATCAACGATCCGCATCGCGAAGCGGTGGAGCTACTACTTTCCCAACTGGCGCAGCTTTGCCTAAAGAGGCCGGCAGGCGATACGGGCGACGCCAGGGTTGAGCTGGAGAATCTGCTCGCATCTTCCGCGGACGCCTCGACCGCGACGGCCCGAAGTAGAATCCTCTATGCCAAGGCGGAGCTCGCCCGTCTTCGCCGGCAGCCGGCGGAGGAAGAACGAAGCCTGGCGGAGATCGCACGGACTTTCAAGCCGGAGGAGCTGAGCCCGGTCCTGCTGGGTTGTGCCGGGGATTACCTGCGCGCGCAAAACCTTCCGGACCAGGCCGCGAAATTCTACCAGTGTCTCCTCGACGAATTTCCGAAGAGCGACAACGTCGATTTCGCCTACGCCGGCCTGGGTGAGATGGCCCTAACTAGAAATGAACTACCGCGCGCGCTGAAATTGTTCAGCGATGGGACGGACAAGATCGCTGCCAATACGCGACTGCGCGATCTAACCCTGGGAAAGGCCAAGACGCTCCTGGCAATGCAACGATACGTCGAGGCCAAGAAAGTTTTCGAGCAGGTTGCGTCGGTGCGCGAATGGCGAGGCGAAGCGACCGCCTTTGCCGTTTACTCTCTGGGTGAGATCGAAGCCAGGCGATTCCACTGGGCCGAAGCGAATGCCTACTACCAGCGCGTCTACGTTAGTTACCAGAAGTTCCTTCCCTGGGTAGCTAAAGCTTATCTGCACAGTGCGGAATGTTTGGAAAAGCTCGGCAAGCCGCAGGAAGCGGCTAATACCTATCGCGAAATGTTGCGCAACGACCGCCTGGCCAGTTTCAGCGAGACTGCGGAAGCCCGTCGAAAACTGGAATCAATGGGACAACGGGGATGAAACGCTTTGGCCTCGTCTTACTGTTTTTGGCTGGGGCCAGCGCTGGCTGGGGCCAGACAATCGAGTTGAAGTCCGGGCAAATCGTTGAGGCTGGCGGCATTCGACGAGAAGGCGACGCCATCATGGTGAAGATTGTGGTGGGCCAAAGCAACGGCGAGATCGGCTATCCACTGTCCGGAATCGCCCGAATCAATTTCCCCGAACCGGTGGTGCTGGCTGAAGCACGATCTCTTTTTGGCCAGGGTCAGGTTGAGCGTTCCCTACAGCAACTGGAACCGATCCTAACCAAGCAGGCACCTTTCCGCCAGATTCCCGGTTCGTGGTGGCCGCCGGCCGCGCTCCTTCAGGCGCGGGCGCTTTCTGCTTTGCACCGCGAGGGCGAAGCGGAGCAGATCGCCCGCGAAATTCGTGGGGTCGCGGCCGATCCGGAGATCCAGCGGGCCGCCGATTTGCAACTCGCCGCCGGCCTGCTGCGTCTGCACAAGTATGACGAACTCGCTCCGATTTGCGACGCGGCTATCCAGCAGAGCGCCGATGAAAGTGTGCTGGCGGAAGCGTGGAAGTTAAAAGGCGACCTCATGACTGCCCGCAAGCAATGGGATGACGCGCTCATGGCCTATCTCCGCGTGCCCGTTTTCTATCGCGAGCAGACAATCATTCTCCCAGCTGCCCTGCTGGGAAGTGGTCGCGCCTACCGCCGGTTGGGAGACAACGAGCGGGCACGCCGGACAGCCAACGATCTGATCGTGGCATTCCCCAAATCGCCAGAAGCAGTCCTGGCCCAGAAAGAGTTACTCAAGTAAACCATGAAACGAAAGATCATCGTCGGAAATGTAGTTCTCGTTAGTTTCTATCTCCTCCTCACGACCGGGCTGGCACAATCGCCCTCACCCGCGCCGCCCGAAGGCGCGCACACTAAGACCCTGTGGGAGCAGGTAAAAGAAGGAGGATGGGTCATGGTGCCGATCGCGCTTTGTTCGATCGCGACCCTCTACCTCATCGGCGACGGCATCATTCGAACCGGCCGCAAACGAGTTACCCCGCTTGATCATGAAGAAGGAGTAAAAGCGCTTTTCCGCCAGGGTGATTACGTCGGCGCGTTTAACTTCTGCAAGGAGAATTCCTCGCCCCTGACGCGGGTATTGAAGACAGGCATCGGGCTGCTGGGTGAAGGGAAAGAGACCGCGGAAGAAGGAATGGTCGGGGAACTGGCCAAGGAGAACTCGCAAATGCAAACCTACATCAGTTACTTGTCGGTCATCGGCGTTTGCGCCCCGATGATTGGTTTGCTCGGCACGGTCACGGGCATGATCAAGGCGTTTGCCAAGCTCGGGGCGTCCGGGATTGGTGATCCTTCCGGTCTTTCCGCGGCGATCGGCGAAGTTCTGGTCGCGACCGCCAGCGGCCTGATCATTGCCATCCCGGCCTTTGGCGCATTCTATTTTCTCCGCAACCGCGCGGCGGCCTCCATGCACCACCTGCAGGACATCGTGAATCGACTTTTCCGCAAGATGCCCTATGAGTCGTTAATTGGAGTCCACTTGGGGGATGACGAATTGTATGCGGCCATTCCCAATTGGTTGATCGCCCCGGCGGGTTCCGGCAATACGGGGAGAATTATCACCGAGCCGCCAGCGGCTTCAGGTTCACCGGCTTAAGGTATGGCGGGTGGTGGCGGCGGGACGGAAGCGGGCGAACCTGAGTTCCAGGTCGCGCCGATGATCGACGTCTTGTTAACGATCCTGGTCTTTTTCATGACGATCACTTCGGCGCAGGTGCTGAAGGTCGATAAGACGATCCAGCTACCCCTGGCGAAAGACGCGCAGAAAAAAGATAACTCGCGGGCGGAGGCGGTGATCAATGTGCGGTGGCGGCCGGAGGCAACGAAGGCGGATTTCGTTTTCAACGACAAGATTTTCCCGCAACCGGCCGCGATGGTGGTGGCGCTGAAGGAGGCTCGGACGACGGGCGAGAAAAAGGTGACGGCCGGGGCTAATCCGGCTTTCCGGGCTGTCATTCGCGGCGACCGGGATGTGCCGGCGCTCTACGTCTCCCAGGCGATGAACGCCTGCGGGGAGGCGGGCATCACCGATATTTCGTTTTCCGCCGTGAACAAGGATTAGCCGTGCGTCTGGAACTTAATCCTAACGAGGGAACGCTCGGTTTCCAGATCGCGCCGATGATCGATGTCGTTTTCGTGATCATGCTTTTCTTCATGGTGATGGCGGGTGCGGTGAAGGTCGAAAATGAGCTGAACACTCAACTGCCCGGAACGGCGGCGACTTCGAATTCGACTGATTTCGTCGACGAGCAAATTATTAACATCTCGGCCAATGGCGAAGTCTCCCTCAACGACGAGCCTTTTGATTCCGCGACGAGTCGCGACCTGCCGCAGTTGAAGAATACACTGTTGCGCCTGAAACAGAACGCCGACGCGGCCAAGACGCCGGCGGTGGTTACGATCATCAGCGACGAACAGGCCAAGTATTCCCGCACGGTCGACGTCCTCGACGCGCTGGCGGTCGCTCGGATCGACAACGTGACCTTTACCGTAGCGGAGGAGGAGTGAACCAGACTGGGACATTGCCGCCGCCGGCCGCCGCCCAAAAGAAACGGCGACCGGGATGGAAATTTTGGAGCGGGAACTTCCTTTTCCTCAGCATCGCAATTCACTTTCTGCTCGGCCTGGGAGCGACTGTTTTCGTGGTGCAGCGCTATCAGGCCGCTCGAAAGCTGACCTTCAAGGGAGGTCCTCCGGCGAATTCTTCGTCGCGCGCCTTGGAACACAAAGTCCAGTTGGCGAAAAAACAGAACACGATGAGCCAGCCGACGATGGCGAAGCGAATTACAACTTCCGGATTGGCGAAAGTAGCGCTGCCGGAAATGCCGGCACTGCCGAAGGTGGCGGGTGAACCGGCGAAGATGTCCGCGGCGAGCAGCGCGGCTAGCCTCGTTTTGAACAATCCCCTCACGAATACCTCAGTGCCAAGCGGGGGTGCCGCCGTCCCGTTCTTCGGATTCAAGGAGTCGCGCGGCGGGGGTTCGTTAACCGGGACCTTTTACGACTTGAAACAGTTAGCGAAAGGAGGGCCGTCGAAGCTCGATCAGGATCATGGTTATCCGGACGAAATCTCGAAGTTTGTGGCCGGTGGAATGAACGCATCCTACCTGGCGAAATACTTCGCGGGACCGAAGCCGCTTTATACCACTCAGATTTTCATCCCCAAGATTCCGGCCGACCAAGGACCGGGCGCCTTCGGTCTGGCCGGGCGTGTCCAGCCGAAGATGTGGATCGTGCATTACAAAGGAAATGTCATTCCACCGGAAAGCGGCACGTTCCGTTTCGTCGGGGTCGGGGACGATATCCTGGTCGTGCGATTCAATGGCGGGGTTGTGCTTGATTGCGGCGCCATGACTCCGAGCGGTCACGGCCCACAAAAATTTTACGCCAGCGACGGTCTGCGGCTCGACCCGAAAATGGGCTGGTATAAAGGACTCGGGCGCGGCGAACCGTTTCAGATCAACGCCGGTCAGAGTTATCCGATCGATATTGTCATGGGCGAATGGCCTGGGGGCGATTTCAAGGCCTTTCTTTTGATTGAGAAGGACGGCGTATCCTACGAAAAAGATAGTAAGGGTAACCCGCTGCTGCCGATCTTTAAACTAGCGGCGGGCGAGACTACCCGCGGTGGGACAGAGTCGCCCGTTTTCGCCAAGGTGGGGCCGGTCTGGCGCGCGGAGCAACCCAAGCCGCAATAGCTATCGTCCCCAGGGATCGACGCGCCGGGGATCGTAGCCGGGATCCATGCGGGGGTCGACAGGTTGAGCCCGGTAAATTTGCTCGTCTTCGATCGGCTGATTGCGGAAACGAGGGTCGCGCGCGCCCAACGGAAAACGCCCTTGCTGCGGACCAAAGCGGAAGTAGTCGCGCGACCGCGCGGTGCGGCCGAAGACGCGGACCGGAGTGCCCACCTGCACCGCGTTGAAAAAGGCGATCGCGTTTTGCTCCGGCATCCGCACGCAACCATGGGAAGCGGCATAGCCCGGCAGATAACCGGCGTGCATACCATCGGCGCCGTGGAACCGCATGAAGTAGCGCATTGGCGCCGGAATGAATTTCCCGCCGCGGGGCACCCGCATGTCCTTGTCCGCGTCGGCGATGACGGTGCTGCCGCTGGCGTCGACGATCTTGCCGTAGATACTCGAAAAATGGTTTCGTTCCTTCTCGATTACCTTGTAGGAGCCGGCGTCGGTGAAATGCCCGGCACGTCCGCTCGAAATCGGGGTGACGAGCAGAACGCGCCGGCCTTGCAGCAGATACGCTCGCTGTTCCTCGAGATCGATCTCCACTCGTGTGGCGCTCTGGCCCCAGGCCAACCCAGTCATGAACAACCACGCCGCAAATGCCCACGAAGTCCTCATCCTTCTAAGTAAACCCGCCGAGAGCCGACGAGTTCCATTCGTCCGGACAAAATCAGACCGCGATTGGCGCTTTGATCGAAGGGTGTGGTTGGTAACCCAAGAGCGTAATGTCTTCGAAGCGGAAGTCTTCCAACTGCTGCACAGCGGGATTTAACCGAAGTTTTGGGGGCGGCCGCGGATCGCGCGCGAGCTGTTCGCGCGTCTGGTCGAGGTGGTTCTGATAAAGATGAAGATCACCGAAAGTGTGGACGAAATCGCCGGGACGCAGCTGGCAGATCTGAGCCACCATGCAGGTCAGAAGCGCGTAGCTGGCAATGTTAAACGGGACGCCGAGGAAGAGATCAGCACTGCGCTGGTAAAGCTGGCAGCTGAGTTCACCGTGGTTGACGTAGAACTGGAAGAGAACGTGGCAGGGTGGGAGCGCCATCGCGTCAATTTCAGCGGCGTTCCACGCGTTCACGACGAGGCGGCGCGATTGAGGGTTGCGTCGGAGTTCCTCCACCACGCGCGCGATCTGATCGACCCGGACTCCGTTCTCGCCGCGCCAGTCCCGCCACTGGGCGCCATAAACGCGGCCAAGATCGCCCGCCTCGTCGGCCCACTCGTCCCAGATTGAGACTCCATGCTCCTGCAGATAGGCGACGTTAGTATCGCCGCGCAGGAACCAAAGCAGTTCATAGACGATCGATTTCCAGTGCAGCTTTTTCGTGGTCAGGAGGGGGAAATTCTCGCGCAGATTGAATCGCGCCTGTGCGCCGAAAATCGAGAGCGTTCCGACGCCGGTACGATCACCGCGACGTTCGCCGCGCTCGAGCACGAGCCGGAGGAGATCGTGGTATTGGCGCACGCGCCAACTTAACAACCCGTGCGCGCGAGGCGACTATTTTTCGGAAGCGCTGAGTTGCGCCTCGAGATCGACCTTGCGCTCGTTCAGGGTTTGGAGCCGGATCTTCCAGCGGTGCAATTGGATGGAAAGCTGGTTGATGTAACCAGTCACCTCGGTGCGCTGGGAATCGTTCTCCTTCAACTGTCGTTCAAGGTCAGCGAGCGAGGCGTCGGGATTTGCAGCGGACGCGTTTACCGCGGGAACGCCGGTGGACTGGCCGCAACTCTGGCAGGTCACGGTCATGCCGGCCGCAGCGGAAGCGACGACCAGAGCGCTGCGGCAGTTCTGACAATGAAAATGGATATCGGAATTGGCCGGTGCGCTGGCGACGGAATCGGAGACAGGGTCCATCGAGGAAAATTTAAGCACCCCGCATACCACAGTTCGGGACAAAGCTGCGCTATAACTGATGAAAATAGTGCCATAACGACTCATTTCATTCCACGCGGAACACTATCATCCATCTTTAAAAACCTTGATATAAAGATCTTACACTCTATATTCACTAGTGGAACAAGTGCTGCTAATTGCTCTGCTGAAGGATTCTATTTTTTAACATGGCAAAAGTTTTAGGTATTGATTTGGGGACAACCAACTCCTGTATGTCGGTGATGGAGGGCGGCGACCCGGTTGTTTTGGAAA
>JBBSEO010000018.1:0-17142 GCA_038239645.1 Chthoniobacterales bacterium
GCGCAAGCATCGCGCGAGGTTAGAATCTGTGGCTGCAGTGGCGACCGGAAAGCTGACAGTCGGTGATGCCGTGCGTGGCTATCTCGAGAAAATCCGTGCCAGCGCGTCGCTCAAACCGAGATCGAAAGACTACCGCGAGATGATAATGGATTTCATTGATCGCTCGTGGCCGGCCGCGACGCGATTGTACCCGTAATTTATACCCGTCAGGCTCAAAAAGGGGCAAATGATAGCTAATCCTAGCTAAGACGGAACTATCGTAAGCTTCTGATTCCGAATCGCTAGCTAGTCATAGCCAAAGCTAGCAAACACCCGTTTTCTAATTACAAATCAGCTGCTCTACCAACTGAGCTATGCCGGCATTGGCGCGCAGGGTAGCTCACGCCTGGTTGCGAGACAAGCGCCCTTCAGCTGCGGCGTAATCTTCAAAGCCGAAGATGTTTTTCGCGGCTTGTCCGTTGCGCAGGCTATCGTTCAGCGGTCCGATCCACTCGGCGTCGCGCGATAAGAGTCACTTTTTCCCTTCAACGGGCCGGAAGAGCAGGTCTTGATAATCCCAGCTGAAATCGGCGAGCGGCGACGCGGGTTTCATGGTCACGCGATCGATCTTGCCGTCGGCGTCGAGACTAAAGGTGACGCAGGCAGGTTCGATAGTCTTGTCGGTGAAACGCGTGATGAAGGTGTCGTATTGCCAGTGCTCGAGCGCTCTTCCCATGCGCGGGGTCGATTTAAAATCGATCGTGAGTTTCCCATCGGTTTCGCCGATTTCGATATTTCCCTACCAGGGATCGGCATAGGTCCCGGCGTAGCGGGCGACCGGCAGCAACGGACCGACCTGGGCGGGCTGCGCGGTTTTCGCCTGCGACGCTTTCAGGCCTTCCGCTTTTTCTTTCTGCGCGTGGGCGATAAATTTTTCCGGCCAATTCCCTTTCGGCAGCGCGAGATAATAATCGAGCAGTTCATCCATCAGCCCGAGGATGATTTCTCTGTCTTCGCTGTTAATCTCGATAGAAAACCCGACATTTTTTTTCCGGGAGAAGCACCACGGCACTCATGTAGCCAAGGACCGCGCCGCCATGCCAGACGAGTTTCGCGCCGCGATAATCCTGGACGTCCCAGCCCAGCGCATAGGTGCGGAACATCGGCCGAGTGAGGTCGAATTCCGCCGACAGCGACTTGATCGGCTGGAGTTGGACCGGCTTCCACATTTGCTCGTGCGCTTCTTCGCTAAAAAGACGCTGGTCGGTTCCTGGAATTTTGCCGTGGGCGAGCTGGCCATGTCGTGGCGCTGACCGCGAGCCCGCCCGCCGGCGCGGCGTTGCGCCCGAGGCCGTCGCGCTCGTCGAGAACTTCCTGATCGCCGAGGCTGCGGAGCGGCCCATTGACCCGGGCATGCGGTTGCGCGCGGTCGGGGGTCTTGAAGCGGTCCTCGTCGTCGCTGGTCGAATGAAGCATTCCCGCGGGCTTGAAGATTTGCTCGGCCGTAAAGGTTTCCCATGTTTTTCCGGTGATCTCCTCGATGAGTTGCCCCGCGACCATGTAGAGGACGTTGTCGTAGTCGAAGCCCGACCGAAAGCTGGTGGCGGGCTTAAGGTAGCGCAGACGTTTGACTGACTCGGCCCGGCTAAGATTGGTGCGCGGCACAAACAACAGGTCGCCTTCGCCATGTCCAAGACCGCTGCGGTGCACAAGCAGATCGCGGATCGTCATCTCGCGCGTCACCCACGCGTCATACATTTGGAAACCGGGTAGATGATCGATCACTTTATCGTCCCAACCGATCTTCCCCTGGTCGACGAGGATGGCGAGGTCGGCGACCGTGAACGCCTTGTCGGTTGATCCAGTCGGGAAAATCGTGTCGCCGTCGATCAGCTCGGATGCGCCGAGCTTTCTCACGCCAAAACCTTTGGCGAGAATAACCTTGCCGTTCTCCACAATCGCGATCGCCATTCCCGGCACGCCGACTTGCTTGCGCAACGCCTCGACACGCGCATCGAACTCTGCGGGTGGAGCGGCGAATGCGGATGCGCAAACTAGGAACGCGATCGTGGTGGCAAGCTGTTTCATTGAGCGTTGGACTAAGCAAGACAGGCATCGACCAAATGATCGAACGCGGTGCCGCCGCGGATGGGATCGGCAACGGCGATGCCGAGGCGCTGGCATTCTTCGTCGATCAGTTGGTTCGCTGAATCTGTATCCAGTTGAGCGGTATTAAGACTCACGCCACCACAGCGGATATTTCGATTTGTCCGGCGGCCCAGTTGTAGCGTGAGATCGATTGTCTCCTGGATAGTCGGCACCAAGTACCCGGGATGACCCAGAATGCGCTCTCGTTTGGCTTCGTGGCAGATCACCACCACGTCCGGCTGACTGCCGTGCAACAGCGCCAACGACACGCCAGCGTATGCGGGATGGAACAACGAGCCTTGGCCTTCGATCACGTCCCAATGATCGTCCTCCGCGTCCGGGCTCAGCATTTCCGCCGCACCGGCGGCGAAGTCTCCCACCACGGCATCAATGGGGATACCGCTTCCGGAAATGAGGATACCAGTCTGTCCAGTTGCACGGAAATCGGCCGCAACTCCACGCGCCTTAAAGGCACGGGCAAGCGCGAGCGCGGTGTATTTCTTACCTAGCGCGCAATCTGTGCCGGACGTCAGCAGGCGTTTCCCGCTGCGGTTCCGCCCGGTAGCGATTGGGATGTTTAATGGCGGGCGCCTGACATCGAGTAAATTGCGTCCGTAACGCGCGGCCCCTGCCTGCAGCATCGGCACATCATCGAGCGCAGTGTGCATGCCGCTGATGATGTCGAGACCCGCCTCCAACGCGTCGATCAGCGCGGGAATCCACGTCTCGGGGATGAAGCCGCCTGAATTCGCGACGCCGATAACAAGCGCACGCGCGCCCTTCGCGTGAGCTTGTGCTGGCGTGAGAAAAGGTAGACCGGTCGAAACCGTCGCGCCACCGCAGGCGTATTCGCCGACGCAGCGTTCCGACGCCCAGTCGCGCAGACCAAATGCCGTCTTCGCGTAGCCCGGCTCAGTCGTATCGCCGAGAAAGAGCAGATATGGCTGTGGTAACGGCGCGATGGCTGGCGCGACGGAGAAAGGCTCGAGCATGCGGTGGGCTAACGAACGCGGCAGCTGCGCCTGTGCCAGAGCAACTGCTAGAACTTGTAATCAACCTCCGCCCCGACAGTGCGCGGCTGAATCGGGGTGCCTTTTAAGTGGTCGATGGTTCCAGTCAAGGTCGGAAATGCGTCGATATTCTGATAGGCACGCTCGTCAGTCACGTTCTTGACGAAGACGCGAACCGTCCAGCGATCGTTGGAGATATCGGCATTCAAGTCCAGCGCGGCATAACTATCCAGGCGAAAATCCTGGCCAGCCGTAGGGGTGGATCTTCTTTCGCCCACGATGCGAACGCCTGCTCCGACGTGACCGTTCCATCCTGGCGTTTGGGGAGCAGTTCCAGCCACAACCGTCTTTCCGTCTTTCCCGCTGAGAGCGACCGCTTCGCTATGTGCTCCCCAAAGCGGAAAATTGTAGTCTGCCGTGATCGCGCCTTGCCATTGTGGGATGTTCGGAAGACGGTCGCCAGCTTTGGCACCGAGGCTAGGCGCGTCATTGTCGAACGTAGAGTCAGTATAAGAGCCGTTAAGACCGAGTCGGAGGCCGGTGAAGGGCATAAATGCAGTCGACAACTCGACGCCATTGCTCGTCGCTTGCCCGCCGTTGGCCAGCACTCCAATATTGTTGACGACGGCGGGGATTTGAATGTTGGTCCACTCGAGGTGATATCCTGTGATATCGAAAAGTATCCGATGATTGAGGTATTCCGACTTCAGTCCGGCTTCGTAGCTAAGAAGGGTTGAGGAGTCTACTGAAGGTGGCACGCCGGGTAGTGCAACGTTTGGTCCGCCCGGCTGATATCCGCTCGCGATGCGCGCATAGAGCAGGCCGTCTTTCCACAGTTTAGCTTCGGGGGTCACCATGAAATTGAAGATGCTCTCCTTGGAACTACCTGGCGTTATGCCGATCGGGATAACCGCACCGGCATTGAAATTCTGGGAGAAGGTCTGGTCATTATGCGAATACCGGAGGCCCGCGCCCAAGCTGAACCAGTGGGTGAACTTATAGGTAGCATTCGCGAAGACGGCTTCTTCTTCGTAAGTGCTCGGAAGGGCAATATCGGCCAAAAGCGCTAAACCGGGATACGGCGCGCCGTTCAGTTGATTCAGGGTTAGGAACTGAGTCTGGTTCCCATCCTCATAGGTGTAGAACCCGCCGAGTTGCCAGAGGAACGGGCCGTCTGCCTTCGATGTCAGACGAAGTTCCTGAGTGAACTTTTGCAAGGTCAGTCCCAAGTCGAAACCAGAAAGCCCTGCGGGCCCCGCTCCGATAAGCAGCGGATACTGCCCGAAAGACCGTGTCACGTCCAAACCTGATTTGGTGGTGATGTCGGCATAAGAGCTGGCGGAGGTGATAGTCGCCCAGCCCAGGTTCCAATCCACCGTCAACGCGATAAGACCGATGTCTTTCTTAAATGGCTCGGCAACGTCGACTCGATTTTTTAAGTCACCGTAAACGGGACGCTCGGTTACCGGGTCGAGTTCGACGACGGCATTATTGTCGCTCTTGATCCTTTGCCCGAACGCGCTGAGCCGGACGGTGATCGCGTCGATTGGTTTCCACAAAAGGACGATGTGACCAGTCTCTTGAGTGGCGTCGTTGATGCCCTCGGCACCGTTCGCGACATTGTCGATGAAGCCGGGGAGTTCGTTACGTGCAAAGCTCACGCGCACCGCGAGCTTGTCCACCACGAGCGGTATGTTGGCGGTAGCGTGCACATCCCAGCCCGGCTCATCTGCGTTCTCAGTCCCACTCAAGCCGCCACCGACGTGAAATTCGCGGGTCCCGAGCGACGGATCCACGGTGACATACTTGATCAAGCCCCCGATGGAATTTGCACCGTAGAGCGTGCCCTGTGGTCCGCGCAGAACTTCGACACGGCGAATATCGTAGGGCAGCAGGTCCAGCTGGAAGGCAACGGCAGTCTGATACAGACCGCTCGAACCGACGGGGGTTTCGTCGATGTACGTGCCCACAGTACTGCCGCTGGAAAGCGCAGTGATACCGCGCAAGGCGATCGTAACTCTCCCGGGCGCGCCGACGGAGTTAACCTGCAGGCTCGGGATGTAAGCCGCGTAATCCGCCAGATCAGTCGCGTGTAGATTTGTCAGCTCCACGTCGTCGAAGGCGGTGATCGACGCCGGCACTTCACGAACATCTTCTTCGCGCTTGTTCGCAGTCACCATCACGCGGTCCACGGTAGCTTCGCCCGCATTGGCTGTAGCGGCTGGGGTTGGCGTTGGCTCGGACGGCTGCAGCGCGGCCTGCGCACGCACGGTGGATGGCAAAAAGAGTGACAAGCTTCCCACCGCGATTAATGACAACGTGAATGATTTCAGTGTTTTCATGAGATTAAATGATGCTTCAGTCGGCCCTTGGTTCCCAAAGGGGCGATAATGAGCCTGTTCGGAGAATCGTCAATCCCAATTAGAGAATTATTTCCTAGACCGCTGATTAGGAGCTTTTCCGGGATTTCACCGCGAGGGATTCGTGGCGCCGAATCGGCCCATCGAGCAGCCAAAGCAGCGCGGCCGCCGTGATGGCGAGAGCCGTTAAAACGAGGAAGAACCCGCTGTGGCTGGCACGACTCCAGAGCGTGCCGACGATTCCCGCAAGCATGCTGCCGCCAAAGACCGCGAGAAACCATGCCGCTAACGTCGTCGCTCGCATTTGCGGCGGCGCCAGACGCGCAAACAAACCAAGGCCTGTCGGCAGAATGTAAAGCTCGCCCAGAGTCAAAATCACAAAGAATAAAACGAGCCAAGGCCAGTTCGCTCGACCTGGCGCGGTAGCAGTGGAGACGACGGCGAGCATCAGGTAGGAAGCCGCCACGATGAGCGCGCCGATCGCCATCTTGCGCGCCGGCGATGTCTCGTTTCCGGCATCGGCGCGTCTGCGCCAGTACCAAAGCAATGGCGGCGTAAGCGTGATGACGAGCAACGGATTCAGCGATTGAAACCAAGTCATCGGGATGACGAAATTGTGCACTCCGCGCTCGACGTTGATATCGGTCCAGAGCGGGATCGTATTGCCGACCTGCTCGTAGGCGCCGCGGAAAATCGTCGCGGCGATTCCCACTCCCAGGAGCAACAGCCAGAGCTTCGCATAGCTCTCGTTAACTTGGGCGTCCGGTGACCTCGCTCCTTTAGCGTGTGACGCAGCGCTTGCCGGCAAATAGCGTTGCCCCATCAAATAGATGACGAGTCCGGCAAACATCCCCACGCCCGCGGCGCCGAAGCCGTAGTGCCAGCCGTATAGTTCCCCGAGTGTTCCACAAACGAGTGGCGCGATGAAGCCGCCCAGGTTTAAGCCGACGTAATAGATGTTATACGCGCGCAGACGCCGGGGGTCATCGACGTGATAAAGCCCGTCGATTTGACTGGGCAAGCTCGGCAGGAACAAACCGTTCCCCAGCGCGATCGTCGCCAGCGCCACGTAGAACAACGGCGGGAACGTCATCAGAAAATGACCGATCGCCATCGCGGTCGCGCCGATTATTACGGCTCGACGTTTACCGAGCCAGCGATCCGCGATCACACCGCCGACGATCGGGGTGAAGAAAGCCATCGCGGTGTAACTACCGTAAATGAAGGACGACTTCTCCTGCGTGAAAAGCAGTTGCTTGGTCATGTAATAGACCAGCAGCGTGCGCATCCCGTAGTAGGAAAACATCTCCCACATCTCGGTGAGAAACAGGATGGTGAGGCCACGCGGCTGGCCAAACCAGGTCTTGTCCGGCGCCGCCGTCGTCATGGCGCCAAGCGCCGCGCAGATCCCCAGACGTAGTCATCGCTGCGGATACGGCCATCTTCGTAAACGACCGATGGAGTGCGGTCGCTGACGAGAAAGACCGGCCCGTCGAGGTCGACGATGTCGCAGTGTTGGCCGAGGACGAATGCCGGCGCCATTGCCAGGCTGGTGCCAACCATGTTGCCGACCATCACCTTCATACCGAGGGCGCGGGCACGCTCGGCAATCAGCAGTCCTTCAGTGAGACCGCCGCACTTATCGAGCTTGATATTCACGACGTCGAAGCGACCGACCAGCGCCTCGACTTCATTCAAACCTTGCACGCTTTCGTCGGCCGCAATCGGAACGAGATGCTCAACGCCATCGAGCTCCGATTCGTGGCCGCGCTTACAAGGTTGTTCGAGCAACGAAACGCGCGACTCGACGAGCGCGGGCAGCAGCCGCTCGATCGTCGCGCGAACGTAACTTTGATTCGCATCGACACCGAGCCAGACATCCGGTCGCGCGGCACGCACCGCGCGGATTCGCTCGATGTCGTTGTCCGTCTCGCCGCTAAGTTTGAGTTTGATCGCGCGTGCGTGGGTTAATTCTTTCGCCCCTTCGACCGTCACCGGCAGGTCTTCCGCTCCGAGCGTGAAGGTGGTGAGCAACGGACGCGGCGCGTCGATTCCAGCGAGTTGCCAAACGGGGGCGCCAGCACGTTGTGACTCGAGTTCCCACAACGCGCAGTCGAGAGCGTTGCGCGCTCCACCGGCCGGCCACAGGGTCTGCAACTCCTCGCGCGTCAGGCCGCTCTCGATCGCGTCGCGCTGCGCCTCGATCCGCGCCACCATTCCCTCGGGCTCGTCGCCCAGATAATATACGCCCGCCCCTTCACCACGACCTTCATGCGCACCGTCCCGCAAGGTGACCACAGTTATCGGGACATCTTCAAACGTGTAACCGGCGATACGAAACGGTTTGCTGAACCTCACCCTTTCGTTGCGGACTTCGAGCGTGATTCGCGACGCAGGAGAGCTCATGAAGTTTCAAAAAAGACGATCAGTAATTCGCGGTGTAGCCAAAGACGTGGAACACACCGCCGACGTAGAGCACGACCAGAAACGAGATCGCCAGCACCACGCTCCAGAGTTTCGCCAGCTTGCGACGATCGCTCCGCAGCACCACCGCCGCGTTCCAGAGTCCGATCACGGCCGCAACGACACACCCGACGAACGCAAGCAGGCGCAGCGCGATGATAACCCCGTCCATGCCTGGCACGGCCCACTTCAAATCGCCAGCGACTAAGAACACGAAGATTGTAATGGCGAGCGTCGTCGCGAGGGCGACCAGCGATGCGATTCGCACCAGGCGATGCGCCTTCGCGTCCTTCCCGTTTAATCCATAGGCGACGCCGTAACGCCGGCGGATGAGGGCAGAAAACGGCCACGCCAGGACCGTCAGGGCGAGCGCGGCCAGCGCCGCTACCCACAGCGGCAGTAACCATCCGGATGACCACCACCAAGGGACCGGCTCGAAGATCATGAATGGATAACTGTCGTAGCCAAACCGCGTGACCCGACCGTTCTCCACCTTCGCTGCGACCCGATCGCCACCGGCGACGTTGCGCCAGACGAACGGTGCGATTTCGAGCCATTTCTTCGGCTGCTCATCACCACCTTTCAATGCCGGAATGGTGATCGCGCCGTCGGCGCTGGCGGTCACGTGGATCTGGCCGAACAGACTCAGCAGGGCTAGAAAGTTTGTACGCGAGCCGCGGCTCAAGTTGTAGCGCCCCGCCATCAGCTGCGCGTGCGCTTTCGCAGTGTTGGCGTCGACCTTCCCTTCCGGCAGCGGGCCAGGGAAGTAGCGTTCCATGAATTGCTGAAAGACAATCGTGCGGATCGGATGAGCGGCGCCTTCTTTGCCGGCGCTGTTCATAGAGATGAAAATGCCCGTGCCGTCATCCGGCAGCAGGTTCAGATCGCTGTGGAACCACTCGAGGTCGCCGGCGTGCGAGATGACGCGACGGCCGTCGATATTACTCTCGTAGAAACCGAGCAACATTCGGTTTAGCGGCGGGATCATCGTATTCGCAGTCGTGTGCATTTTAATCGCCGTCGCTTCTTGCAAAATGCGGCCCGATTCACCGGCGCCGTTTTGCAGATGTGCAATCATGAAGCGCCCCATGTCAGCGCCACTGACGGAGAGGGAGCCGGCGGGCGGCACATTCACGATCTCAAATCGTTGCGGTTCTCCTGAACCAACCTTGTAACCATTCGACATGTCTGCCTGTAAGCGCTCCGGCAACGGCTGCCGAAATGTCGCGTGCTGCATATCAAGGGGAGCGAAGATTTTCTGTTCAATGTAATCATCAAACGGCTGTCCCGAGACGCGCTCGACGATGTAACCGGCGAGCGCTGCGCCGTAATTCGAGTAGGCGGGCGTGCTGCCGGCCACGGTTACGCGCGGAGGAATCCAGTGTTTCAGAACGTCGCTCAGCGCCGGCAGTTGTTTCGCGTCGGGGAGGATCAAACCTCGCGCCGTCTCATCGAAGCCAGGCGTGTGCGTCATGAGATTGCGCATCGTCACCGGCTTGCCGTCGCGCGCCGGTATCTTGAAATCGAGATAGCCATTCGCGTCGGCATCGAGATCGATTTTTCCCTGCTCGACCAACTGCATCACCGCCGTCCAGGTGAAAAGCTTGGAAACCGATCCCGCGCGGAAGAGCGTGCGTGCGGGATCGACCGGCTTCCGTGCCGAGACATCGGAGTAGCCGTAGCCTTTCTGCGACATGATCGCGCCATCCTTCACGACGACGACGACTGCGCCAGCGATGTCTCCGCGTTCCAGCGCATACGGCAGAAATCCGTCGAGCCACGCTTCCAGGTCTGCTTGGGTCAGGGCGTGCGCACCACCGGAATCGGCGGCGGGTGCCTTTTCTGCTGTCTCCCTTGTGCTTGCGGGGAGGCTGCTCATCGGCGTGACGCTCGGGACCTGTGCGAGGCTTTGTTCGGTTAAGGCGACAGCCGCCACCAGTGCCATTGAAAATGATAGTCGCATGAGTTTGTCTCCTAAGCCGATCGCGCCTCTTTCGCATGCGCTGCGAAGAAAATTGTCCTAATCAGGCCATAATGATTCTGATCAGAAATCTGTCAAGTTTTCATCAGGGAGTTTTCGATTGGGCTCGTCTGTTTTGACAATGCGGAACGGTGCGTGAGGCTGCGATCAAGATAGAATCGATCGAATCATCTATGAAGCCGCCTAAACCCACAATCGGTAGCCTGCTGCGCTCGTTACGTGCGCGAAACGGCTGGACGCTCAAGCAAATGAGTGAACGCGCCGGCATTCCGCTGTCGACGCTCTCAAAGGTGGAGCATGACCGGTTGACCCTCACCTATGACAAGCTCCAACAGCTGAGCGAACGCCTCAACATGCGTATGTCAGAATTGTTTGCTGATCCTGGCGACACCCCTGAACCAGCGGTCACGGCGCGGCGCAGCATCGGTCGCCTCGACGATGCGGTGCGTGTCAACACCCCGAACTACGACCATTATTATCTCTGCCCGGAACTACGCCGGAAGCGGATGATCCCGATTTTCGTGCGACTGCGAGTGAAGAAACTGGAGGACTTCGGTAAGCTCCTCCGCCATTCGGGTGAAGAATACACCCATGTCTTGGAAGGCCAGGTGGTGCTCCACACGGAGTTCTACGATCCGATCGTGCTGAACGCGGGTGAATCGATTTACATCGACTCGAACATGGGACACGCCTACCTAGCCGGCGACGGATGCGACGAAGCGGTTGTGATATCTGTATGCTCGGCTGCCGACGAGTCGCTGCTGGATTCTCTACTAAACCTGCATGGTCCGTATAACGCCCACACACCGGTTTCTTCCAAGCCGATTGTACACAAAGTGCCATCACGGCCGAAACGCGGGCGCAAGAGGGATGGGAGGCAACCTTTCTCTCCTTCACTATGAGCTGCGAACTACCTCCCTAGACAAGCAATGGGCTTGCCTCGGGCGGCGAGTTCACGAGATTACCGTTGGCGGAGGTCGCATATCATCTGCCCTATAAATATGTTCGTTCTTTCCATCCAAGCCTCGGGCGAATTTCGGCGTGGATCTCATCTTTAGGAGCTGCTGTGACGTTCGCCGATCTTGATGGCGACGGGCAATCTAACGATCTTATAAGCATCGATCCGCGGACAGACCTTGTGACTGTCGCACCGGAGTCTCTAAAAGCGAAGAGCGGGCCTGTCGTCCGTCGATGATAAGACAATGCTTTACCTGTCCGAGGTGCTAAGAGTGCCAGTGCAGGAGCTGGAGACCACGGGCTTCTAGCGAGAATCTTACACACCGATCATCGGCCCAATAACGTTCGGTGCCACGCCCAGAGGAATCTCTTCATACCACTCAGCAGGCAAGCTGATCCTGACTTACGAGAGTGAATACAGCATCGCTCCCCATGGAGAGCAGGACGCGGAGCTTATCTCAGCCGCCCCAAACTTCGCGCATGACGCGCGCGAAGTTCGCGCCCAAAATCTTCTCGATGCGCGCATTCGAATGCCCGCGCCCAGACAACTTCGCCGCCAGCACCTCGAACCGATTCGCCACGTTTAGGTCTGGAATGAAAGTGCATAAATCGTCAGGGCGCGTCGTCGCGAAAATTCCGTCCTCCTTCGAGCCGCGGACCCATTCGCGATTTTCGCGCTCCCATTCCGGCGTTCGTTTTACGGGGGCGACGTCGCCATCGGTTCCGATTCCGACATGGTCTTCTCCGCAGACGTCGATCGCGTGTTCCAAGTGACGAATGACGTCGATCGCCATGGGCTGGGAATCGACGCGCAAGTAAGGCCAGAAAATAATTCCCGCGACTCCGCCTTTGTCCGCGAGCGCGCGCAACTCGGCGTCGCCCATGTTGCGCGGTAAATCCGAAAGCGCGCGGCAACCGGTATGCCCGATCAGCACCGGCGCCGCGGAAGCCTTGATCGCTTCCGTCGCTGTCCGCGGCGACGCATGCGAGAGATCGATTACCATTTTCTCCGCGTTCAGCCTTTCCACCACTTGATGACCAAAATTACTCAAGCCGGCGTTGCCTGGCTCCATGCAACCGTCGCCCACGAGATTTCGCCGATTGTGCGTTAGCTGTAGGATGCGCAAACCCCTTTGCCGCAACATCGGAATGCGATCGCTCTGCTCACCGAGGGGCTCCGTTCCCTGGAAGGTGAAGATGATCCCGAGACGGTGTTCTGTCCGCGCGCGTTCCAAGTCAGCCGCGGCTTGGACGTGGAGCAGCACATCGGGATGCGCTTCGACTCGTTCCTTCCACTGCGCGAGGGTCTGTTTGCTTCGCTCAAAGGCGGCATCGTCCAGCCAAAATCGTCCTTGTGGTCCTGGGCTCACCACCAATCCAGTCAGGCCCGAATCCTGAATGGCCCGCAGCTCGCCGGGCAAAGCCGGATCGCCATCTGCCAGATAAAAAACGCCGGTGCCGCCTTGAGCGTCGATCGCAAAACCGCTCCCATAGGGCGGCCAATGTTCCTGAGAATTTTCCGCGTTACTGCGCGGTAACATCGTCGCGCCGGTCGCGATTACGCCGCTCGTCACCAGAAATTTGCGCCGGGTCAGCATTTGTTGCCCGGCACGAAATGCTCGCGCCACGTGTTCACGCGTGCGTTCACCATGTTGACCAAGCCACGAATTCCGGGCGCTGCAACCAAAGCGACCTTTTGGGGTCGCGCGACTGGTGAACCAGCGCTCCGTCCGCTGAGTTGAATTGACGAAGGCCTCGCGGGCAGTCAGGGCGCGCCGGCAACCCTGGCTACGCAGCAAGTGCAGGTTGCTTCCGTTTGTACCGGCGCGCTCTCGCTTGCGAAAGCGGGAGTGCTCCGGAGCGACGGGCGACGACTCACTTCGGGGCGCTTGAACTTTTGCAAAAACTCGATCGAACCATCTCCGTAGAAGCAGCCGAGCGGATGGTGACAGATGGCGTCATGGCCTCAGCCGGCGTCGCTTCTGGCATCGACATGGCTCTGTCGGTAATCGAATCGTGGTATGGGAAAGCCGTTGCGGACGAGACCGCCCGCTACATCGAGTGCCCTCGGACGCGCTACTCGGTGGCGGCGCTCGAATTGAACTAGGACTGGGGACGCGAGTACGCCGACAACGGTCCGGCGGTCTCGAGATTCTTAATTACCGTGCTGAGGTAAACCGATTCGGGATAGTAGGCTTTGTATTTAGTGATCTCGGCGCGATTCAAAACTGTGAAACCGTAACGTTCGAAGAGCTTTACTCCGCGCCGGCTTTCGAAAGTCACAATCTGGCCATAAACGCGTTTCTCGCCGAAGTGATAAAGATAGTTCAGGTAGGCGCTCATCAGCGCGCGGGTGGTGGAAACTTTGCGCGCAGCGGGGAGGAGATTGATGTGAAAATGCGGAGTGAAGCGCGGCGCGGCCGGCACTTCGCGCCAGCCGTACCACAGCAGCCAGCGAATGAATTTGCGGGAGCGCGCGTGGTAGCGCGGGTAACGCAAAAGCGCACGGAAAAAAAGAACCGGGTTTTGGGCGAAAGAATAAAGCTGGTTTCGCAACGGTTTGCGCGAGCCAAGCAGGTAACCGTGAATTTCGCCGTCGATCTCGATGACAAAGGAAGACTCGGGTTCGTGGTCGGTGTAGTAGGTCGTTAGAAAATCAGCGAACAACTCGCGGTCTTCAAAAACGGGATCGATCGGCGACCCGAGAAAGCCGGTGGCGCAGCAAAGCTCGCGCACCCGGTCGCGATCAGAGCGTCGGTAGCTGCGAATGGTATACTCATCGTCCATTTTATCGGCGGATTTTATAGCCTTGGCTGACCTCATGATAAATCGAAAAAATGTGCTCGAAAACTCGCGGCCACGATAGCTGTTCCCCGGTTAAATGCGAGGCCCTGTTCCCCATGCGCGGAAGATTGCGCAGGCAGGCCGCCGCGATCCCGGCGGCGAGCGATTCCCCCGTGTTTTCCTCCGCCCACGACTCCTGATCGTGGAGGATGATTCGATCCATGTAACTCCCCCGAATCCCGAGGACCGGCGTGCCGCAGGCCTGGCTTTCGACCGCGACCAAACCAAATGTTTCCTGGGTGCCGGGATGAACGAAAAGATCGGCCGCGCGGTAGTAAGTCGCGAGCTCCGCGGAATCGGTGCAATAGCGCAGCCAGGTCACTTCTTCCGGCGCGCGGCGTTGGAGGTCGCTCAATTCCACACTCTCGGCGCCATCGCCGACGACAAGAAGGTGAAACTGACCAGGGTGCCTGGAGCGGAGAAGTTCGAAGGCGCGGAAAAGCAGCTTCGTGTTTTTTTCGCGGGCGAGCCGGCCAACATAAAGAAGCAGACGTTTTTCGGGCGCGATCCCGAGCCGCGCGCGTGTTGCAGCGGCGTCATCCGGTAGCGGCGTGAAGATGTCGGTGTTCACCCCGAGGTTCACCGCACGGACGTTGTTCACACCCCACTCGTGCAGCACCGCACCCAGGCGCGCGGAAGGCACGAGGGTGGTTTCAAACCGATTGTATAAGCTGCGCACGTAACGCCGCGCAAAATCCATCACCGCTTCACCCGCGGTTCGACCGAGGAATTTGCCCGCGCTGCGCAAATACGCTTCCGGAAAATGCGAGTGATAAAATCCGACCACGGGGATGCGCAGGGCCTCACCGCTCGCGATGGCTTTCCACGCCACCTGATACGGGTCGCCGCATTCAATCACATCGGGACGCTCGCGCTCCAGGATTTGCTCAATCGCGCGCAGGTTAATCAGGGCGCGATACTGCGAGGTGCGCGCAATCAAAGGCGAATGAATTGTATAAACGCGCGAACGTTCGGTCGTGACCCATTCGCTTTTATCCCCGGGGATGACGAGCACATGTTCGTCGCTCGTCTCGTTTTGCAGATACGCGATCTTCTCGTGCAGGTAGCGTTTCACCCCGCCGCTCAGGGGCGAGTAAAACTGCGTCAGGTCGCAAAGCTTCAAGGAAGTAACGAGACAGGATCAATCCAAGCCCTGATCAAATCCGACATCATCCTGTCCGGCTTTTGGCCTTAATGCAATCCGCTGAGATGGCGTTCCGCCTCGATCGCTGCGGCACAGCCCGCTCCGGCAGCGGTGATCGCCTGCTTGTAAACGCGATCCGCCACATCGCCCGCGATGAAAACTCCAGGGTGTTTACTTTCGACCAATTTTTTCGTGAGCAGGTAGCCTTCGCCGTCCATCTCGAGCTTCCCGCCATACGGTTTGGTGTTTGGCACGTGGCCGATGGCGACAAAAACACACGCCACGGTCAATTCCCGCTCCGCGTTATTCTCGATATTGCGCAAGCTCACACCGGACATTTCGCCTTTGTCATCGACGTGATAATGGGTGATGACCGTGTTCCAAATCGGTTCGATCTTCTCGTGCGCGAGGACTCGGTCCGCCATGATTTTGGACGCACGCAATTTGTCGCGGCGATGGATGAGATAGACTTTCGAAGCGAAGCGGGTGAGGAAAAGCGCTTCTTCCGCCGCGGAATCACCGCCACCGACGACACAGACCGGCACGTTCCGGTAAAAGGCGCCATCACAGGTCGCGCAACTCGTTAGCCCGTGTCCGATCAGCTTCTGTTCACTCTCGAGCCCCAACCACTTGGCCGCCGCGCCACTGGCGATGATGAGCGACTTCGTCTCGAGCCATTTCTCACCGTCGACCTGGAGACGAATATGGGATGTGAGCGGCTCAAAGCCGGTTGCTTCCGCGTAGGAGAACTTTGCGCCGAATTTTTCGGCCTGCGCGTGCATGTTCATGATCAACTGCGGACCGTCGATCCCTTCGGGGAAGCCGGGAAAATTTTCGACCAAGGTCGTGGTTGAGAGTTGGCCGCCCGGTTGCGAACCCTCAAGCACCAGCGGGCTCAGGTTGGCGCGCGCGGCGTAAATCGCCGCCGTCAGCCCCGCGCAACCGCTTCCAACAATAATCACTTTTTCCACGCGCTATCTTAGCACGACGGTCCGGCGCGCGCGTATAGTCCGCGATGCCCGAACTCGCCGAAGTCGAATACTACCGCCGCCAATGGAACGAGGGCATCGGCGAACGCGTGACGAAAGTCGCTTTGCACGCCAAAAAGCGAGTCTTCCGTGGCGCCGACACCAAGGCTTTGCCGGGAGAATTAACGGACGCACGCCTGCTCCGGTCGGAAGCGCGCGGCAAGCGCATGCTCTTCTTTTTCTCCGGCGACAACTGGCTCGGCCTGCATCTCGGCATGAGCGGAAAAATGAGCATCGCGGCACCGACGCATCGAGCCGAGAAACATGAGCATCTGGTTTTGTATCAGGCCAAGCGGGCGTTGGTTTTCCGCGATGCGCGCATGTTCGGCCGGGTGCAATTCCATCACGGCAAAGACGCGCCGAGTTGGTGGGACGAGGCGGTGCCGGAGATTGGATCGCGTCAATTTAGCCGCCGGTTTTTCGAGTCATTTTTAGGTCGGCATGCGCGCGCGCCGATCAAGGCGGTCCTCCTGATGCAGCGCGGCTTTTCCGGCGTGGGAAATTGGATGGCGGACGAAATTCTCTGGCGGGCCAGACTGTTACCGGCCAAACCGACCGGCAAACTAACGAGAACTGAGCTCAGCGCCGTGTTTCGGGCAACGAAGTTTGTCGCGCGTCATGCCCTGCGCATTATCGGCCACGATTTTTCGGACCCACCGAAGTCATGGCTCATTCACGCACGCTGGCGCAGCGGCGGCACCTGCCCGCGTGACGGCACGAAATTACGCCGCGCGACCGTCGGCGGACGAACCACGGCGTGGTGTTCGCGTTGCCAGCAATAGTCCTTTCTCCTATTTGAGACGCAAATCGCCGAGCGGCTGTTGACCAACCGCCGCCAGGACAAATTTGCCCCAACTCAGGTTGTCGCGGCCGGGCTTGTGCTCTTTCGCCTTGCGAATCGCCATGTCGGAAACGGCGTCAACCACCCAATCGAAGTTTGCCTGGCCAACCGATGTGACTTCCGCGTCCGGGGCTGGATTACAGAAATCGATCGCGACCGGCACGTCATCGCGGATCGCAAACTCCACCGTGTTCAAGTCGTAACCGAGATAGCGATTCAACTGCAGCACGCCTTCTTCCACCCGTGTGACCAGATTCTTCGGCGCCTGCCAGTCGGTCTGGTAACGCAAGTGATACGGATGGCGTGGCTCGTAATTCATGACCCGGACATTGCGCTGGTCGATCGAGTAGCAGCGGAAGTACATGTCGAATTTCACTTCCTCCTGCA
>JBBSEO010000019.1:0-16845 GCA_038239645.1 Chthoniobacterales bacterium
CCGATGAAGAGCGAGGCCGCCAATTCCCGGCGCAACGCGGCGAGAAACCAGGCCCGCGTCACCCGCGCCGAGCGCAACGCCTGAATCGTCACCGACATCGATTGCATACTGACGCTCTCGTTCAGGCCCAGGACCATGGTGAGAAAGAAGGCCACGATCAGGCTGCGCGCGAGCGTTTCCGCAAAAATGCCGGCGAGCATCGCGCAGATCGTTCCGCTCGCGACGGTGGCGAGGAGCCACGGAAAACGATAACGGAAAATCCGCCACGGCGAAGTTTCGCGCACTTGGGCGAGATGAAATCCCAGCACTTCGAAAAAATCATCGCGCGAACTGTTCTCCATCGCGGGCTCTTCATTCGCGAGAATGCTCTGCGTGAAAACGTCGGCATCGACCACGCCAATGATGCGGCGGTTGGAATCAACGATCGGAAAGGCGAGCAATTTATAGAGCACGAAAAATTCACACGCTTCCAGGACCGTCGCGCTCGCCGGCAACGCAATCACGCGCGGCGACATGATTTCGCGCAAGAGAGTTTCCGGCGCGGCGGTGAGCAACCGCCGTGTCGGCACCACTCCCACCAGCCGCTGCTCTGCGTCCGCGGCGTAAAAATAAACAACGCGTTCGCCGATGCCTTCGCGCCGAATTTTTTCCAGCGCGCTCTGCACATTGGCCTCGGCCTGCAGCAGCGGAAAATCCAGCCGCGCATAGGACAAGGCCGGCGCTTGGAATTCCAGCGCGCCTGTCTCTTTCACGTGCGTTGCGCGCGGTGCACGATCCCTTTTTTCCGCAGAATATCCGCCGCCTCGCTGAAGTAATCTTTCACGTCGGTCTGGGCCCGGATCCAGTCGAGATAACGGCCTATGCCGGTCGCGAGATCGACCTGCGGTTTGTATCCGGCGCCCCGGGCGCGCTCTGTCCCGCTGGTCAGGTGGCGCATTTCGCCGGGGCGAAATTCGCCGTTGATCTCGGGCGCGATGTGAATGCCGAGCGCATCGGAAATTTGCGCGGCAACTTCGCGGACCGGCACGCCTCGCTCGCTGCCGATGTTCACCGGCAACCCATCAAGCGCATCAGTCGTTGCCGCCAGTAAATTGGCGCGGGCAATATCCTCAACAAAAGAAAAGTCGCGCGTCTGTTCGCCATCTTCATAGAGCACGGGCGGGAGATCGTTCAGGAGGCGCGTGCAGAAAATCGCGATCACGCCGGTGTAGGGATTGAAAATCGATTGGCGTGGCCCATAGGTGCACGAGTAGCGAAGCGCGACCGTGGGCAAACCCATTTGCTTGCCCCAAAGCAAAACCAATTTTTCTTGGTCGACCTTGGTCAGGCCGTAAACGGTCTCGCCGCCGACCGGCGCATCTTCAGGCGTTGGGACGCCCTGCGTTTTTTCCTGGCAAATCGGGCAGCGCACTGACCAATCCCCACGGCGCAATTGTTCCACCGGCCGAACATTCGGGAAAACCAACCCGTGCGTCGGACATCTTCCCGCGCCTTCGCTGTAAACGGCTTGCGAGCTGGCGACGACGATCTTTTGGATCGGTAAATTTTGCTCGCGAATCACCTCGAGCAGCAACGCGGTGCCGAACGAATTCACCTGCACGTATTTCGCGATCTCCGGCATGTAACCGCCGTAGGCCGCCTGGTGAAAAATGACGTCGATGTCTGGCAAAGCGCTCTCCAGGGTCGCGCGATCGCGGACGTCGCCGTGCACAAATTCCGCGGCCTCATTGATCCAAGACGGCCGGCCGAGCTTGTGCGTGTTCGGCTCGAGATTATCCAGAATGCGCACGCGCCAGCCTTCGCGCACGAGCAGGTCGGTGAGATGGGATCCAATCAGTCCGGCGCCGCCGGTGACAAGAGCGCGCTTCATCCTTCGGGCCAGATTCTGTCGCGTCCCTCGCGCGCGATCAATTCCTCGAGATAATTTTTCGTGGCCGGAGCGCTCCCATTCTTCGTGTTCAACAATTCATCGCATAAACGGCGCAGTGTCGCCCGATCATCGACGTCGAAAAATTCCGGCAGCAGCTCCACCTCCACGCCGCATTCCCGCGCGCGATCGATGGTCTGCGCCAGCACTCGCTCCGTGCTCCAGTCAATCCGCTCAAACAACGCCCGCTGCAGCGTTTTCATCCCGATCAAATAATATCCACCATCGCTCGACGGGCCGAGCACGATCCGCTCGCCCGGTTTTTGCAAAGCATCGGCCGCGCGCGCAAACGTCGCCGTTGTCACCATCGGACTGTCGGAATCGATCAGACACGCGGAGGCAAACCCCGCGTGCAGTAAATCGTCCACGGCCGATGTCAGGCGCTCTCCAAAATCGCCTTCCCGCTGCGGCATGAGGACGAAGTCGGCTGGCAGAATGTTTTCGTAAATCGCTTCCGCACCCACCGGAGTGTAAATGCCAACGCCCTGTGTGCGCTCGCCCGCAGCGGAAATGGCCGCGGCGGTATCACGCAAGAAACAGACGTTCAACGCCGCCGCTTCCGCGGCTGAGAGCGGCGGTTGCAATCGTGTTTTGACCGCGCCCGCGCGGGGCGCCTTGGTCATGATCCCGAGGGCGCAAAGACCGGGAGGAATGGACGACGACGCGTCCAAGATTCGATGCATGCGGGCGACTTATCCTGCGACCCGACCTATCTCAACCCTTTTCGCAAAGCGCGTATTGATAGCGCCCATCCTGCCAGATGCGGACCGAGCGCCATGGCTGGCTTTCAATCAGACGACGAAATTTCGGCAGGGCGAAGACCTGGGCGACCCGTGGTTCGCAGCATTCGCCCGCTCGACCGCTGATGCTCGCGACCATCCACATCATCAAGAGCGGGAGTGATGCCCAGAAGCGAAAACGTGGCTCTGCAATGAAGCAACGTCCGCCGGCATTGAGCAGCCGGTGCATTTCCCCCAGAGCACGGTCGGGCTCGCGCAGGATCGTAAACAACCGCGACGCAATGATCGTATCGAAGCTGTGTTCCGAGCCAGCGACGTTGATCACGTCTCCGATCTCGAAAAGACAATTCGGCAAGTGCAACGCCTTCTCACGCGCGTAGAGCAATTGCCGGTGGGAACGATCGAGTCCGCGCACTTCCAGCTCGGGAAAGCGCGCAGCGAGTGCGCGCGAATAGAATCCGGGACCACAGCCGAGTTCGAAGAGTTTTTCTCCGCGCCGTGGCCGGCCTTTCGGCCAAAGGGCGGTGATCATCCGCGCAGTGTCGTCCCGGAAAAGTCTTTCGCGGCAAAGGATGTAGAGCCAGTCGAGTCGCTCGAACAGGCTGTCGCTCTGGCGCGGTGCTGAGGCCGCGGAATTCTCCGCCAGCGGTGTGGCGAGCGGCTTGGCTAGTTGCGTCATGGACATGGCTGGGAACGAATTGTAGCGCGGTTGTTGTTCACACGCTTCTGAAGAATTCCTTAAACATGAGGTGCAATTTCTTCATCTTCATTCTGCCAATAATTCAAGCCGGCCGCCCCGTTCCCAGAGGGTGCGAGAGTAGCCGAAAGCGCGTGAACAGAAGCCCATTCTTTTCCAACATCCGCCCGCGGGGCAAAATAGGACGCCGCTTATTGCAACTTATTCGAAGTTGTTGGCTTCTTTTTGCGCAATGCGTTAACAACGTCGCGATGAGGCGGTTTGGGAGTCGCATTGTTGTTTGCCTGGTTCTGCTGAGCGCGGGCATTTTTTCCCTGCAGGCCCGCGACGAGATCTCGTTGCTTGCCCTGCAGAAAATTATCGCCGGCAAAAAGTTTGCCGACCTGACCCACGCGTTCGGACCAGCCATCCCGCATTGGCCCGGTTTTCCCGACGAGCAGCGGAAGACCATTTACACCTACGAGAAGCAGCCCGGCATGATGGGCGACGGTTTCTTCGCGGAGGTATTCACTCACGTCGGACAATGGGGAACGCATGTCGATCCACCCGCGCATTTTCATCGCGGCCTGCGCACGGTCGATCAAATCAGCCCGAAAGAAATGGTGCTTCCGCTGGTCTGCATCGATGTGCACGAGGAATGCGCGCGTAATCCGGATTACACCCTGACGCTCGAGCGGGTGAGGAAATGGGAGAGCGACCACGGCGCGATTCCGGCCGGCGCTTTTGTCGCGATGCGGACGGACTGGAGCAAACGCTGGCCGGACGCCGCGCGGATGGAGAACAAGGACGAGAAAGGCGTGGCGCATTATCCCGGCTGGAGCCTGCCGGCGCTGAAGTATTTGTACGAAGAGCGCAAGATCACCGCTTCCGGACATGAAACGACCGATACTGATCCCGGCCTCGCCACGACAAAGGAGGATTATTCGCTCGAAACCTACATTCTGGGAACGAATCACTACCAGATCGAATTGCTGGCAAACCTCGATCAAGTGCCGGAAAGCGGTAGCCTGATCATCGTCAGTTTTCCCAAGCCGAAGGATGGCTCGGGTTTTCCCGCGCGCGCCTTCGCCATTTTGCCGGACGCGGAATGAGTGTCGCGGAGTTTCGCAAGACGCCCGCGGTGCTCGTGTTGTAGAATCGGGCGTGGCGGACTTTCTGGCCGAACTTGAGGAACGGATCATTTGCGGCGATGGCGCCATGGGCACGCTCTTGCTCGAGGCGGGATTTCCGTTGGAAAGTTGCCTTGAGGAAGTTTGTGTCAGCGCTCCCGAGCGGGTGCGGCGCGTGCACGAGGAATATCTGGGCGCGGGAGCGCGGCTGATCGAGACGAACACCTTTGGCGCCAACGCCGTCCGTCTCTCTCGTTATGGATTCGAAGGACGCGTGGCGGAATTTAATCGCGCCGCCGCCAAACTCGCGCGCGCAGCCGTCGGAAACACCAGGGCGTGGGTGGCAGGCAGTGTGGGTCCGCTCGGGATCAGCAAATTAGAAGCGGAAGAGCGCGGCATTGATCGCCAGCAATGTTTTTCCGAACAGATCGCCGCGCTGCTCGAGGGCGGAGTGGACCTGGTTTTTCTCGAAACCTTCATGGACGATGAGGAAATGGGGCTCGCTCTCGCGGCAAAAAACGCGCTCTCGCCTCTGACGACAATTTGCTCGTTCGCCTGCGAAGTCGAAGGGCGCCTCGCCAGCGGCAGGCTTCTGATCGATGCATTTGGCCAAGTGCGTGAGCATGGCGCGAGTGTCACCGGGGTGAATTGCATGAACGGTCCTCACGCCACCGTGCAGTTGCTTCAGCGAATCCCACTCGAGGGGAAGTTGGCCGCTTTTCCCAATGCCGGATATCCGCGCTACACCGAAGGGCGCTTTATTTATCACTCGGCGCCGGCCTATTTCGCCCAAACGGCGCGCGAGCTCGTGGTCCAGGGAGCACGGCTCATCGGAGGCTGCTGCGGAACAAATCCTCGCACGATCGCGGCCATGGCCGAAGCGGTCGCGGAATTGCAGCCGGTCAAAACGAAGGTTGTCCGCGTCGTAGCCAACCCGCTGCCACCGGCGAAAAAGGTCAGCGAGACGCAAGATGAAGAGAGCTTGCTCGAGAAGATTGCCGCCGGAAAACGCGTCATTATTTGCGAACTCGATCCACCGAAAACCTTGTCGCTCGAAAAATTCTTCGCCGGCGCCCAGGCTCTCGCGCAGGCCGGCTGCGACGCGATCACGCTGGCAGACAATTCCCTCGCGATTCTGCGCGTCAGCAATCTCGCCGTGGGCGCGATGCTAAAGGAACGGTTCGGCATCATGCCGCTCCTGCACGTGAGCTGCCGGGACAAAAACGTCCTCGGCCTGCAAAGCGAACTGCTCGGCATGGCCGCCCTGGGGATGCGTCACGTTCTGCCTCTGACCGGCGATCCGGCGCGCGTCGGCGATCACCCCGGCGCAGCTTCCGTTTACGATGTGAATTCGATCGAGTTAATCGCGATCATCAAGCGACTCAACGAAGGGTTTAGTCACGCAGGCAAGTCGCTCAAGGCGCAGACGCAATTTGTCATTGGTTGCACGTTCAATCCGAACGCGCGCAATCTCGATTCCCAAGTGAACCGGCTCGAACGCAAAGTCGCTGCCGGCGCACAATACGCGATGACGCAGCCGGTTTTTGATCGGCGCCTGATTGAGGAAACGCACCGTCGCGTCGCGCATCTGGGCATTCCGATTTTCTTCGGCGTGTGGCCGCTGATCAGTTCCCGACAGGCGGAATTTCTCCACAACGAGGTTCCCGGGATTCTGGTGCCGGACGAGGTTCGAGAACGGATGGCGCGGGCGGCGGATGCGCGCGCGACTGGTCTCGCGATTGCGCGCGAGGTCACGCAGGAAATTTTGCGGACGCAGGCCGGCGTCTATCTGATCACGCCCTTCTTGAATTTCGACCTGACCTGCGAACTCGCGGCATTTGCGCGCGACATCTGACGAGCGCACAGTGCTCGCCCAGTGAAAAACGGGACTCTGCGACGACTTTTCTTGATCGGCGTTTTCGTCGCCGCTGTCGTCGGCGCGGCCTGGTTGATGCCGATCGTGCCGTGGTGGCGCGCGCTCCAGGCGCGCGTCTTGGTCGAAGGCGGGCAAAGTGCCGTTTCCCTTGGCGCCCTTTTCGCCTCGTTTAACGTGTTCCTATTGCCCGGCGGATTCCTGATGCTGGCGGCGGGCGCGCTCTTCGGCCTCGGCCGAGGATTCCTGATCGTTCTCATGGGCAATTGCCTCGGGGCAGCGATCGCCTTTGGCATCGGCCGAATCTTTGGCCGACCCTGGGTAAATCCCCTCATCGCGCGCAGCCCGCGCGTCGCCGCCCTGGCACCCGTGGTCGAACGGGGCGGCTGGCGGATCATTGTCTTAAGTCAGCTAAATCCGCTCTTCCCCACCAGTCTGCTGGTCTACCTGTATTCGCTGACGAATATTTCGTTTTGGAGCTGCATGCTGTTGGTGGCAGTGGCCCGGATACCAGGGATTCTTCTTTATGTTTACCTTGGCTCATTGGGTGAGCAGACCCTCGATATAACCCATGCCCATGGGATTCCCTGGCTGGGAATCGTTGGCATGATTTTAACGATAGCTCTTCTGATCGTCCTTGCGCGGACAACAAAGAGACAACTCCTGTCATGAATGCCGTTGGCAACGATCTGATTAAAGCAGCAGAAATTATTGCTAAAGATACACTTAAGCTATCTTACTCTCCATATTCTCGCTTTGCCGTGGCGGCTTGCCTTGTCTCTGAGCAAGGCTCCTTTTATTCGGGTGTGAATGTCGAGAATGTCTCGTTCGGCCTCACGATGTGCGCGGAACGTGTCGCGGTCGGAAATGCGATCGCGCGCGGCGATTCGAAGTTTCTCGCCATCGTAATCGTCGCCGATTCCGCCGAGCCGATCGTCCCCTGTGGCGCCTGCCGACAGGTGTTAGCGGAATTTTCTCCGAACTTGACCATCCATTCGTTGACGACGGATGGGAAGGCGGCGCGCTGGTCTTTGGGCGAGCTTTTGCCGCTTCCGCGACAAGGGATTTTGGATCGAACCTCCGATGAAGGCTGAGCACTTCGACATTGCGGTTGTCGGTAGTGGCCACGCCGGGATCGAAGCCGGCCTGGCCGCGGCGCGGATGGGTTGCAAAACCGTCATTGTAACCCAGAATCTGGATACGATCGGCCAGATGTCGTGTAATCCGGCCATCGGAGGGCCGGCGAAGAGCCATCTTGCCGCTGAAATCGATGCCCTCGGCGGGGCGATGGCTTACAACGCCGATGCGACAGGGATTCAGTTTCGAATTCTCAATCGGAGCAAGGGGCCTGCGGTTTGGGCGACACGGATTCAGTGCGACAAGAGAGGTTACCAGGCGCGAATGAAATTGCTTTTGGAGCAAACTGAGAATCTCACCATCTTGCAGGCCACGGCCCGGGCGGTCATGGTGAGGGGAGATGAGGTTTGTGGGTTGGATCTCGACTTGGGGATTGCTGTCGAAACGAACAATGTGATCGTTACCGCTGGCACCTTCCTGCAAGCGTTGCTCCATGTCGGGACCGAGAAAAAGGCGGGCGGACGGATGGGCGACACGGTTTCAAACCTGAGTGACAGCCTTCGGTCGCTGGGGCTGAAAAGCGACCGATTTAAGACAGGAACTCCTTGCCGGATCAACGCGCGGTCGGTTGATTACTCGCTTGTGGAAGAGCAGCCAGGTTTGGAGCCGGCGCCGCGCTTATCGGATGCAGAGTGGGATGAAGCGCGCCCTGTCAGCGGATGGAATTTTCGGAATGGGACGTTCCACGTGGAACAATTACCGTGTTGGATCACCGGGACCACGCCTGCAACCTCCGCCGTGATCAGGCAAAATCTCCATCGCTCCCCGCTTTATTCTGGCCAAATCGAGGGAACGGGTCCTCGTTATTGCCCGTCAATTGAAGATAAGGTTGTGCGTTTCCCTGACAGGGAGACCCATTCGATTTTTCTCGAGCCGGAAGGACGACGATCGAACGAGATGTATGTCAACGGTGTTTCCACCAGCCTGCCCTTCGACGTTCAAGTCGAATTTATCCGCTCAATTCGCGGGCTCGAGAGTGCGGAGATTATTCGGCCCGGCTACGCCGTGGAATACGACTTTTTCCCCCCGACGCAGCTTTCCCACACGCTGGAAACGAAGAAAGTCGCCGGTCTTTATCTCGCTGGCCAAGTCAACGGCACTTCTGGTTACGAGGAAGCGGCCGCACAGGGACTCGTCGCCGGAACGCACGGAGCTTGTCGTGCACTAAATAAGAATAGCATATCCTTCTCTTCCTCAAATTCATATATTGGAGTGATGATCGAAGATTTGACCTCGCGCGGGACCGATGAGCCGTATCGAATGTTCACCAGCCGTGCCCTGAATCGCTTGCAATTTCGGCAGGACAACGCCGATGAGCGGTTGACGCCGTTGGGTATTGAACTCGGGCTCATCTCGAAAGCGCAAAATTTGGCCTATCAAAATCGAAGTGCCGATCTGCGTAATCTCCGCGATTTTGCCGAGTCTGTCTCCGTGGCCGGAAAACCCCTGACCAAGGCGATGCGATCACCCGAGTTTAACCTTTCTTCGATCCCGCACGAGTACCTCCGAAAAGCTCACTCCTCGCGTTGGGAAAGACTGATGTTCGATTTGCGTTACGAGGGCTACGTTGCTCGCCAGCGCACGTCGTCCTTGGGGAATCGCGCCATTCCTGACAGCGTGGATTTTTCCGCCATCCCCAGCCTGCGCGCCGAAACCCGGCAAAAGCTTTCGCGTTTCCGGCCGCCGTCGATGGCCCAGGCGCGCCGTATTCCCGGCCTAACCGAAGCTGACCTTTCCATCCTCGATATCTGGTTAGCAAAACGCAGCTTTACCCCTTGATCTACCTGCTTGTTGCCCTCGTTAGCTACCTTCTGGGCTCCATTCCTTTCGGGGTTTTCGCGAGTCGTCTCGCCGGGGTAGATGTGCGCGAGCACGGAAGCGGCAATATTGGCGCGACGAACGTCTTACGCGTCCTGGGCAAGAAATACGGCTATCCCGTTTTCTTCGCCGATGTGCTGAAGGGTTTTGCTGCGGTGCGTTTTGCCTTGTTCATGGCCGAACGCTACCAATCGCCCCCGTATCAGCTCGGGGTCCTCGCGGCAATGATGGCCATCGCCGGACACTCCTACCCGGTCTGGCTCAAGTTCCAGGGCGGTAAGGGTGTGGCGACCTCAGCCGGGGCCGGTTTCGGCCTTGTCCCAATCGCTATCCTTATCGTCGCCGCGATTTGGGCCGTGGCTTTTTTCAGCAGTCGGATGGTTTCGCTGGCCTCGATCATCGGTGCCGCTTCTTTGCCCGTGGCCGTTTTCCTTATCTATCATTCGGTGCCTTTGTTTGTGTTTGCTCTCCTCATCGCTGGCTTGGTCATTTGGCGTCATCATGCCAACATCCGTCGAATCATGGACGGAACCGAACCGCGCTTCCAGAAACGGCAATGAAGAAGGTAGCGATCCTCGGCGCGGGAAGTTGGGGCACAGCCCTCGCTGCTCTTTTGGCGCAGGGTGACCGACCTGTCTGTCTCTGGGGGAACGACCCCAAGCGGATCGCTGAAGTTGAAGCGTGCCGGCAGAACCGGCGTTACCTGCCCGGCGTGCATCTCTCCGGAAGCATTCTTGCGACCAATGAGCTCGCGGCCGTCCGGGAGGCGGATTTGATTGTCTTTGTCACGCCTTCCATTGCTTTGCGCGCGGTCGCGAAACGTCTCCGTGAATCTGGAATTCGCGAGAACGCCGTTCTGCTTAGCTGCACGAAAGGGATTGAACACGTGACCGGCTCACGCATGAGTCAGATTTTGGGTGAGATCTTCCCGCCCAATCCCGTGGCCGTCCTTTCCGGGCCGAATCTTGCCGCTGAAATTGTGCGCGGCCTCCCGACCGCCACAGTTGTGGGCTGTGCGGACGAAAGGATCGCGGAAAAGATCCAACAAACATTCGGGACCGAGCGCTTCCGCATCTATACCAGCAACGACGTGACCAGTATCGAGCTCGGCGGGGCGCTTAAGAACGTCTACGCGATCGGAGCCGGAATCAGTGACGGTTTGGACTTGGGTGATAACTCGAAGTCAGCCCTGGTGACCCGGGCGCTGGCTGAACTACTTCGCCTTGGGACCGCCATGGGCGGAAATCCTCGCACTTTCTATGGACTGAGCGGCGTCGGAGATTTGGTCGCGACCTGCTTTAGCAAATTGAGTCGCAATCGCGGTGTGGGAGAACGGCTTGGTCGTGGCGATACTCTGGCCGCGATCCGGTCCCAAACCGCGACGATCGCAGAAGGCGTTCCGACGACAGAAAGTGCTTACGAGTGCGCGCGGAGCCTCAAGGTCGATACCCCCATCATCGATCAGCTCTACCAGATCCTGTATCGAGAAACACCGATTAAGCAGGCCATGCAGGAACTACTTGGCCGGGATCAAAAGGCAGAGCGCTGGTAGCAGCGAGCGGTCGGCCTTCTGCCTTACTCGTTAGGTATTCAGCGTTGCCACGATCTTCGCCAGAGCCTCGGGGTAGAGCTCATGCTCCGCCTCCTGAATTCGGGCATGCAAAGTTGTCGCGGTATCGTCGGCCAGGATCGGAACCTCGCGCTGCGCGATAATGGCGCCATGGTCGATCTGTGCATCGACGTGATGAACGGTTACTCCGGTGACCTTCGCCCCGGTCGCGAGCGCCTGCTCCCAGGCCTGCAGGCCGGGAAACGCCGGGAGGAGAGACGGATGAATGTTGACGATTCGCTGCGGATAAGCCGCCAGCATCTGTTCCTTTAACACTCGCATATAACCGGCCAGCACGACCAGGTCCACGCCGGCTTCCTTCAGGACGGCAACCAGTTCTTTTTCAGCCGCCGGTTCTAGTCGCGTTCGAAAATGACCGGGCGGGAGGTAGATATTCGGAACGGAAAACTCTCGCGCAATCCCAAGAATAGGCGCCTCCAGAACATCGGAAACAACCAGTGTCGGCTCAATGCTCGTTAGTCGTCCATCTCGAATCGCTTCCAGAATCGCCCGGCAGTTCGAACCTTTGCCGGAGCCAAGAATTCCAATTCTAACCATTACTGTGATGGCTCATGCGCGAGATCAGATTGGAGGTGGAGTAGCCAGCGCGGAAAGGAATGATTTTTAGCTCGCTGCCCATCTGCTCCAGGATTTCCTTTTCGGAGGGATCGAGCGTTTCCGTGGAATAGTCGCCCCCTTTGGCATAGTAATCGGGCTCCGCCGCTTCGAGGAACCGGGTCGCGCGCTTTTCCGGGAAAATCGTGACCCAGTCTACCACCTCGAGAGCCGCCAGGATCTCCGCCCGATCTTCGGCGCGATTCAGCGGACGATCGTTTCCTTTCAATTGCCGGACCGAAGCGTCACCGTTCACCCCGACAACCAGGATATCGCCGAGCTTCGCAGCATCTTCGAGGTAGCGAACGTGCCCGACGTGGAGAAGATCAAAGCAGCCATTTGTTGCCACGACCTTCCGGCCTTCCGCGCGGGCGCAGGCGCGGGCTTCGGTTAATTGCTCCAGACTCAGGACTTTTCCCGTCATGGCCTGGGTGCGATACAGCGCAACGCGTGCGGCATGACCTCAAAGACGGCTGGGTCGTTGCCGATCACTTCTCCGTCGACATTGAACCACATCCCCGGTTCGGAATTAATTTCCACCTTCTTCGCGCGTCGAAAGGTCACGCTCTCGGCCGAAAGATGCTTCCCGAGCGCGATCTGCGCGGCCAGCAGGGCGAGGTCTGCCGTTTCTCGCTTCGGGATTAGGACGACGTCCAGTAATCCGTCGGAAATATCCGCTTCGGGCGCAACGGGAATCCCGCCAGCCACGAACCGGCCATTGGCGACGATCACATTGCAGAGCTCGTATTCGAGAGGCTGGTCGTCGTCGAAGGTTACGCTCGTTTGATAAGCTTTCATTTCCGGAAAAGCGGCCGCGGCACAGCGCAGATAGGCAAGTGGTCCCCATGATTTTTTCATTTCCGGGGTCATCTTCTCGTCGACCAAGCCGGAAAAACCACCGCAGGAGACGTTGATGAAATAACGTTCCTGCTCGCTCCGCACGCGCACGAGGTCGACGGCGATAGTGTGGCCGTCCTGAATTTGCCGGATCACCTCTTCCACTTTCGCGGGCGCGCCCAGCACCCGGGCAAAATCATTGCCAGTTCCCAGGGGTAGAAGGGCGAGAATGGCTTGTCCCTTTGCGGTGGCGATGCCGTTTACGACCTCGTTTAATGTTCCGTCTCCGCCCGCCGCCACGATCAACTCGCAACCCTGCTGGATGGCTTCGTTCGCGGCGCGTTCGGCTGATCCCGTATCGCCGGTGATCTGAAATGATTCGGGATTGAGCGGACTTAATTGCTGGCGCAGCGAATCGACGTCATCGACCGATCCAGCCGCCGGGTTGAGGATGACGCAGGTCTTCATTCGCGTGAATTGTCGCCTGTGCGCCGGACACTGCAATCACCGCTTTCACGTGCTCGACGCGCACCTCGAACTGCGCAACAATTGATCGCACATGGCCGAAACAAGACCTGCCCGCGCTTATACCATCTCCCGCGGACCATTGGTTTCGACCTCTCCGGTCCCTGACGTGGGTGGTGACGAAAGCCCCGGGAGTCCGCTCGTGGTCGCCGTTCCGCGGAATCCGCAAGAACTTCTGGTCTGTTGGAGCGTCGACTGGCCGAACGAATTTACTGCTGGTCATCCCACCGACCAGAAGATCCACGTGCGTCTACGAGGGGCCGGGTCGTCGAAATCAGTCCCATGTGAGCCGCTCCTAGGTTACGTCGTCGTCAAGGAGCTTGAACCCGGGGAGATCTACCACGTGGAACTCGGCTACTTCGCTGCGCCGGAGGACTGGCGGGTCGTTAGCAAGGGATTCGAGGTCATGATGCCGTTGTCGGCATCGCCGCGTGGGGCCGCAGCAGAATATGCGACCCTGCCGCTTCATCTTACCTTCCAAAGGGCGATCGAAGCCCTCGGTTGCCCCACGGAAGATCAGCTCATGCCGGTGCTCGCTCGATTCCAGGATCGTTTTGAGGAGAAGGAAGAACTAACGACCGATGAGCTGGAAATGGTCACGTCGTTAGAGATGCAGCCGCGGGAGCTTCGGGAAAGCGCGCAGGTCGGCGTCGCCCTGGCGGCCGCCCCTTCGATCCCGGTCAGGCCGATGCTCTACGGCGCTTCGAGTTGGACGAATGGGGGCGGCTAGCCCCCGCCGAGGTAGGCTGACTTAACCTGTTCGTTTGTCCGCAGGGCGAGTGATTGGTCGTGCAGGATAATTTTCCCGGTCTCCAGGACATAGCCGTAATGGGAAACCTCCAGCGCGAGATTGGCATTTTGTTCGACCAGAAGAATCGTTAGCCCAAGAGATTGATTAATCTCGACGATCTTCTGGAAGATGGTTTTGACGAGAATGGGAGCGATGCCGAGAGAAGGCTCGTCGAGCATCAGGCAACGCGGTTTGCTCATGAGCGCGCGACCGATTGCGAGCATTTGTTGTTCGCCACCCGATAACGTCCCGGCGACCTGTCGTTCTCTCTCTTTCAAGCGGGGAAACATGGAATAAACAAAATCGAATTCCGGCGAGAGCCGCTTCTGGTCTTTCCGCAGGTAGGCACCCATGAGAAGGTTCTCTCGGACGGTGAGGTTCGCGAAAATCATCCGACCTTCGGGAACGTGGGAAAGGCCGCGGGCGACGATCCGGTGTGGCGCCTCGCTCCCGATATCCTCGTTTTCATAGCGGATCTGGCCACGCTCTCTCCGGAGCAATCCAGAGATGGTTCGCAGAGTCGTCGACTTGCCCGCGCCGTTCGCCCCAATCAAGGTGACGATACTTCCTTGCTCAACGCGGAGATTAACTTCGCGCAGGGCTTTGATTGACCCGTAGTTTACGCAAAGATCGGATAGTTCGAGCATTTTAACTACCGAGATACGCCTCGATGACTTTGGGATTAGCCTGCACTTCCGCCGGCGTTCCTTCCGCGATTTTACTGCCGTAATCCAGGACTGCGATTCGCTGGCAGATACCCATGACTACTTTCATGTCGTGTTCCACGAGAAGAACGGCGATCTGGAACTTTTCTTTCACAAACTTGATCAACTCCATCAGGTCTTCCTTCTCGCGCGGATTCATTCCCGCGGCGGGCTCGTCGAGCAGGAGCAACTTCGGCCTGGTCGCGAGCGCGCGGACAATCTCGAGCCGTCGCTGGTCGCCGTAGCTGAGATTGGTGCAGGTCGTATCGCGCGCGGCGGTCAGACCAAAAATGTCGAGTAGTTCGACGACCTGCCGTTCGACCTCGTTTTCCTCCCGATAGAAGGCTGGCAGCCGTAGGAGAGAATAAGCGATTCCGTGACGCAGGCGGGAGTTGAAGGCAGCGCGCACGTTGTCGAACACGCTTAGAGTCGCGAACAGGCGAATGTTCTGAAATGTCCGCGCGATTCCGCGACGCGCAATGGCGTTGGGGCGCAGGCCGTCGATCTTTTTCCCGTTCAGGGTGATCCCCCCGGACGATGGCCGATAGACGCCGGTGATGATATTAAAGATCGTGGTCTTTCCGGCGCCATTCGGGCCGATAAGCCCGACGAGGTCGGTTGGGCCAATGCGAAGATCGAATTGATTGACCGCCGTCAGTCCGCCGAAGCGCACCGTGCACTGCCGAAGATCCAGGAGGGAGTGACCGTTGGTCGCGCTCATCACGCCAGCTTCTTCTGCTTGGGAGGGGCGGCCGGTCCCGGTGTGGTTTCGGCGGCGCGACGCGGGACCATGCCAAACAATCCCTGCGGCCGCAGCAACATCAGGCTGATCAGGATGAGTGAGTAAATGATCATCCGGTTCGCGGCGATGCGACGAACGAGATCGGGTAACCATTCATAACCGGAAACGAAGCGGAGATACTCCAGGAGCAGGGTGAGAAGAATTGCCGCGACGGTGACACCGATGGTGCTGCCCATGCCGCCGAGGATGACCATGATCACAATCTCAATGGATCGCTGAAAGTCGAAGCCGCTGGGATTGATGTAGGTCGTGCTGTGGGCGTAGAGGCCACCAGCGACCCCGGCAAAAAATGCGCCGAGAACGAAGGCAATCACCTTGTAGCGAGTCGTGCTGACCCCGACGGCTTCGGCGGCAATTTCATCGTCGCGGACGGTAAGGAAGCCGCGGCCGTAAGTAGAGTCGATCAGGCTAACGACGAGATAGATCGTGAGCGCGGCGAAGCTATAGGTCCAAAAAAGGTTAGTGTAGCCGGCGATCCCGGAAAGGCCGCGCGGGCCGCCGACGGCATCGGTATTCTGAATCAGAACGCGGATAATCTCGCCAAATCCCAGCGTGACAATGGCGAGATAGTCGCCCTTGAGCCGCAGGGAAGGAATCCCTACGAGCAGACCCACCAGCGCCGCGGCCAGGCCCCCGGCCAGAAGGACGAGGAAAAAGACGGTGGAAATGCTCCAGAGGTTGGTTCCGCCCATGAAGTGGAACAGGCCAGCGCTATGTTCCATGGATAGATAGGCCGAGACATAAGCACCGATGGCCATAAAACCGGCATGTCCTAACGAAAACTGGCCGGTATAGCCGTTGATCAGGTTCAGGCTGACCGCCAAAGTCACATTAATTCCAATGAAAATGAGGACCTGGAGGTAATAGGAATTCAGGTGACTGGCGAAGTGCGAAGCGATGAAGGCGAGCGCGATTCCCCCGAGTAGCGCTAATTTCTTAACGTGACGATACTTCACGTCGCTACACCTTCTCGACTTGAGCGCGCCCGAAAATTCCGGACGGGCGGAAAAGAAGGATCAGGATCAAAAGCGCAAACGCGATCGCGTCGCGATAGGTTGAAAGGGCGGAGCCGGCGACAAAAGTCTCAATCACGCCCAGGAGGAGCCCGCCGACCGCTGCGCCCGGAATATTGCCAATACCGCCAATGACGGCGGCGACGAAAGCCTTTACCCCCGGGAGCAATCCCATCAATGGATCGATCGACGGATTATTGATCGACCAGAGAATACCAGCGGCGCCGGCGAGCGCGCTCCCGATGGCAAAGGTGAAGGAGATCACCGTGTCGATGTTCACGCCCATCAAAGCGGCGGCGGTGGGATTGTTCGAGACGGCGCGCATCGCCCGACCCAGCCGGGTCCGCTTCACGATAAAGCTCAGCCCGAGGAGCAGCGCGACGGTAACGCCGACGGCGATTACCTGGCTCCGGGTAATCGTAAGGAGTCCGGTATGTTCCAGCGGCATATCCGCGATCAGTTCCGGAAACGATTTCGGGTCGGGGCCGAAGACAAATTGTCCACCGTACTCTAACAGCAGAGACACGCCAATGGCCGTAATCAGCACGGTCAGCTTCGGCTGCTTCCGCAAAGGCCGGTAGGCCAGACGCTCGATCGTCATGCCCACCAGCGCGCAAATGCACATCGAGGCGAGGAGGACCAGGGCGAC
>JBBSEO010000020.1:0-16191 GCA_038239645.1 Chthoniobacterales bacterium
ACCATCATCGGCGTTCTGCCGGAGGCGGTGAAATATCCGCGCCTGGCTCAAATCTGGGTGCCGCTCTCCGATTTGCGCCAGCAGGACGGGATTCTGCAACGCGGGAATCATCCCGGATTTAGTGTGCTGGGCCGGCTCCGGCCGGGCACTGCGCTTACCCAGGCCAAGGCGGATCTCGATACCATCGCAGCCGCATTAGAAAAACAGTATCCGGAGACGAACTCGAAGCGCCGCGTTTTCATGCGGCCGCTGCTGGAGGCATCGGTGGGACAATACCGTCAAAGCCTGGGTCTGCTGCTCGCGGCCGTCGGCTGCGTTCTTCTCATCGCTTGCGCGAACGTCGCGAACCTTCAGCTCGCGCGCGCGCTGACGCGGACGAAGGAATTGGCGGTGCGCGCTTCGCTCGGGGCGAGTCGCTGGGCGCTCGCGCGGCAAGTCCTAACCGAAAGCACCTTGCTCGCACTCATCGGCGCAACCGTCGGCGTCATCATCGCCAACTGGAGCCTGGACGCCATCGTCGCACTTTCACCGACGTGGACAACCCTGCCCAGGAATCCACATATCCACCGCTTACCATTGTCGGCGTCGTCGCGCGGACGCGCAATGAAGCGCCCGGCGAGGAGAACGTTGAAAAACTCGGCTTCGTTCACATGCACTTCTCGTCAGAACAAAATCCGGCCAGCAGCAACATGCTCATGCTTCGGGTCAACCGCGGCGATCCGAAAGCGCTCATCCCGATTATTCGCCGCGAAGTGCAGGCGATCGACCCGGCGCAACCAATCGGCGCCGTCTCAACGATGGAGGAAAATATCGGGGCGAGTCTGACCACACGTCGTCTCACGCTTTCTTTGCTCGCCACCTTCGCGGCCCTCGCGCTTTTACTCGCCAGCATTGGACTCTATGGCGTGATGGCCTTGAGCGTGACGCAGCGGACGCGTGAGCTGGGCATTCGGCTCGCGCTCGGACAAGGCGCCGCGCTGGTCGCGATCGGCCTGGGTTTAGGTTTGCTCGGAGCTCTCGCGGCCGGTCGCGCGTTGACCAGCGTTCTTTACGGAGTGGACGGGCCGGAACTCCCGGCGTTGATGATCGCCCTGCTCTCGCTCGGCGCTGTCGCCATGCTGGCCTGCTTCTTTCCGGCGCGCCGCGCCACGCGAGTCGACCCGATCATCGCCCTGCGCGCGGAATAACGCTTAGCTGTCGACGCCTTCGCGCTGCGCCGGCTTAATAGCTTTCGCCAAAACCCTGGCGGCGCGCCGGCCAATCTTCGGCGCGCCGCGAGGGAGGAGTTCTGCTCGCACGCAGTTCGGTTAAGGCCGCGAACAGAACAGGGATTTACAACATTGTCTGATTCATCACCCAAACCGCGGGAACCAGCGTGGGAGAGCTCAGCTTTGTGTTGCTGGTGGACGGCGCCATGTTGTCATCAGCCTCATCCTCGTCGTCGTCCATGTCGTTATTTTGCGTCACGGAATCGTTCGGTCTCGCGCCGGGCGCGACGGCCGGGAGATCGTGCTGCTGTAACTGCTCGAAACGTTGCTTCACTTCCGACGGCAATTTGTCCAAGTCCTCTTTGTTTTCGACCGGTCCGGCAAAGACCACTTTTCCCTGCGGATCTTTCGCCGTCAGCATTTTCTTGCCGTCCTTCGTCTCGAGAAAAAGCTCACCCTTGTCGTCGCTGAACGCGATCTGCGCCTTTCCCAGGTCGATCGTGGTGCGCGAAATACTTCCGTTCTGATTCCGCGTGATTGTCCGCATGTCGCGATTCGCCCGCGCTTCGTCCCGCGCTCGCTGCACTTCATCGCGCGCACGCATCACCGCGTCCCGAATGATTCCCTTCTGCTGGTCGCCGAGCTGTTCCTTCAACTGCCCGAGCTTCTCCTTCAGGTCGCCGAGGTCCGCATTGTCGCCGAGTTTATCGAAATCGAACGACCAGTTCATTCCGGGCATGTTGCCCAGCATGGCGTTGCGGCGCGGCACTTCCTTTTTCGTTAGCTTCACCGTCAGCTTCTGTTCCTGGCCTTTGCGCAGAACCGTCAGCGTGACACTGGCCCCATCCTGATAACTGCGCACGAGTTTCCCCAGCTGGCCGGGATCGGTTAGAATCTGATCGTTCAGCTGCTTCAGGATGTCGTTTTGCTGCACGCCGCCTGCGGCTGCCGGACCATCCGGCACCACGTAATCCACGACAAGGCCGAAGCCTTTGGGCAGGCCTAACTGATCGCAGACCACCGACGGAATCTCCGACGTCTCCACGCCAAGGAAAGTCACTGGGACTTTCGGTCCAGTATCACGATTGTGATGGCCGGGCGTGGCCGGAATGGCCGGGACCGCCGGCGTGACGGGGCCAGCCGGAGCCGGAGGCGCTGGCGGCGCTGGATTTTGCGCGAACGCGCTGAACGGCAACACCGCCGCCACCGCGACAATACGAACGAGGTTTTTTCTTTTCATAAATTTATTGGCCGGAAACCGGCGTCAGGGTCACTTCTTCGGCGGGATAAGAAACACGCAGCTGCCCGCCCGTGGACGGGTTCGTCCAGCGAAACGTCTCCCGCTTCGCCGTCCGCATTCGCCGCGCGGGGACGGCGCTTCCCTCCGGGAAAACAATTCCTTCGTCGCGCCGGTCGTAGACCACCTGGGTCAATCCCTCCGCGCGATAGTCCGCATAATTTACGTTAGCCGTAGCCGAGAATGCCGGCGCTGCCGTCGGCGAAATCGCCGCCATTCCCGTGGCCCGGCGCTGCTCCGGGCGAAGATCCATTCGTGCCAGGACCACGAACGCCGCCGCCGCCGCCAGACCGAGCCCCAGTCCCAGCCAGCTCACCTGGAAGCGCGCTGGGCGCACGATCTTCTCTTCCGCCGCGAGCGCCGCCTCGACCCGCGCGCTCAGCTCCGCCGAGACCGCGCGCGGCTGCAGCTTTTTCAACTCGCGTTCCAATTCCGAAAAGTCGTTCATCGCACCCCCGCCATATTCTTCTTCAACGCCGCGAGCGCGTAGCGATACCGCGAGGCCGCGGTGTTCGGCGAAATTCCAATCGCTTCCCCGATCTCGGCGAAGCTCAGCTCGTTCCAGATCTTCATCACCAGCACCTCGCGTTGATCACGTGGCAAACGTTCCATCGCACCGGCCAGTTCGACGCCGGCATCATCCGTCCCCGCGAATTCCGGGGCGATTGCTTGTTCTGCTTCCGCCGCGACCAATTCTTCGCGCCGGGCCCGACGTTGATCGCGCCGAATGAGATCGAGCGCCGCGGAACGCACCGCCGCATAAAGGAGCGCACGATTTTGGATACAGTGGTTGCGCCGCCAAAAACGAACGAACGCATCCTGGACCACGTCTTCCGCGTCGGCCGCGCTCCGGACCCACTGCCGCGCAAAAAGCACGAGGCCAGGGGCGAGCTCGGAAAAACAAACTTTCCAATCTTCATGAGTGGCGACATTCTCCATGACCTCTTCAGGGTCTTTGACAAATGAAACGCCGCCAACCGCGATTTTTGTCTAAAGTTTTTCTGACTCTCACCTTGGCGCCGCTTTTTGCCCTCGCCGCCGATCAACCCGTTCTAACCGAGGCGCGCAATGCGGCGGAAACGGATCGCGTCTATGCTCGCCTCGCCTCCGAGAAAGGAATGCCAAGCGCCTCAGTCGAATATTTCGCGCCCCAAGGTGTTGCCTTCGCTCCGCATCTGCGCAATGGGCGAAAATATTGGCGATCGCGCGCGGCCGATTTCAAAGGCGACCTCATTTGGCAGCCGATCTTCGCCGCGGCCTCGCGCAACGGCGACCTCGCCTACACCACCGGTCCCTGGGAATTTAAGCGTGACGGCAAGTCAGTCGGCTTCGGACATTACCTTTCGATCTGGAGCAAACAGAAAGATGGGAGTTGGAAGATGGATCTCGATGTCGGCATCGATAATCCACAACCGCCCGAGGCGCCTCCCGCGCTCCAGCTCCAGGCCGCCGATGCCACCGCCGGCGAACGACCGATCGAAGCTGTGCGCCGAACCTTGAAGGAAACGCAAAAACGATTCGCCGAGGTCGCGCGCAAAGATAGTGGCGCAGCCGTCCTGACCCACGCCGCCGAAGAAGTTCGCGTCTATCGCGATAACGCTCTTCCTGCGCTCGGGACCACTGCCGCGCGTCTAATGCTCAGCTCTGATCATGGGAAGCTGGTTCGCACCGAGCAGGGCAGCAAACTTAGCTCCTCCGCTGACCTCTTTTATAGCTACGGCACCTACAAGGAAGAAAAGGGAAACATCGCCGAAGAAGGAATCTACGTTTCACTCTGGCGCATTAATCTTAATGGCGACTGGCAGCTCATGCTCGATCTCTCAAAGAAGATCGACCCCCATTGAACCTCGCTACTTTTTCAGTTCGAGCTCACTGACCCAGGCAGGATTCTCCAGGCCTTTGCGGTAGGCCGCCAGCGTTTCAACGGAAGAATTCACGCGGAGGTTGCTGTAGGTTTGGTCGGCATTCTGCCAGCGTTCATGCCAGTAGACCGCCGCCTTGATCCGCGGATACTTCGTCACGAACAACTCCAGCCCCTGCCGAATCCATTCCGCTTTGTTCCCTGACTTTGGAAATTCACCCGCCGCCCATTCAGCGATCATAACGGGCTTGTCCGGATCGAGGTTGCAAATCTCGCGATAAGGCCAGTCTACCAGAGGACCAATCTCCGACCAGGGCTCGTAGCTGAACTGCTGGCCATAAACACTCAGGCCAAGCCAATCGACATACTGCTTCCCGGGATAATATGCCGACGCCAGATTCCAGGTATCCACCGGATAGGAATAGTTATTCGTGTGAAACATCCACTGGATATTCCTGGCACCACGCGCTCTCACGCGATCGACGACATGTCGATAGGCCGCTTTGAAGTGTTCTGGCCCCTTCCAGTGACCGTCATGTTTATCCGTTTCCTCGTCGGCGCCGTAGAACCAGCCTGACCAGGGAAACCAATCGCCATTCATCTCCACGCCAAAGGCCACGATCATCGGATGGCCAAACTCTCGGGCCGCGTCCGCCCACTTATCGATGTAAGTATCCCACTGCCCGTTAATGATTGCCGTCAGGCTAAAACGGTCCGGCCCCTTATTTTGCTCGTACGGTCTGTCCCATGGCGACCAGTAGACCAGTGGTAAAGAGCGATGGCGCCAGATCATCTGAAGGTTCGCAGTCGGAAAGGATTGTTCTCCCCAGTAACTCGACGACGCCACCACGGCCTGATGTTTACCGACCATCTGTTCGAATTCTTCGATCATCTCCAACGCCACTTCATCTTCCGCGTCCCCAAAATCGATGAAGGCGCCCGTGTAAGCTCCCTTGGATGGAAGAACTACTTCCTCCGACTTATCTGGTATCGGCGCTTCGTTCCCGGCGGTCTTCTCGCGGCAGCTATTGAGAAGACCAAGGAGCAGCCCGATCCAAACTAGCTTCTTCATACCCTTACCGGAACACTCGCCGTTCGCTCTAGCTTGCCCCAAGTCACGAAAGCACCTTTCAGCGCCCGCAGGATCGCTTTCCAAATAACATAGCTCAGCATCGGCCGGTAGATCAGGCGCATCGGTAGAATTCGCCAGGCGAGCAAGACGCTCTCCCGTTCAAGGATACAGGCCAGGGTTGCGAGAATTACATCCATCACGAGAAAAACGGCCACGAACGGCAGGACCGCGCTCCAAGCGGCGAAGGGCAGCGATAGCAAAAGGAAGAGATCGATGACTGGGGTAATCGCCACCAGGATGATCTGGAAGAACCAGACGCTGGGCAGGCTAAAAAAACCCAATGCGCGATACTTCCAGTTGAATATCATTTCGCGGTGCTTCCACAGGCACTGCAAGGTTCCATAGGCCCAGCGAAAGCGCTGGCGCGTCAACGCGCGCACCGTCTCCGGCGCTTCCGTCCAGGCAATGGCCCGCGGCACATACACAATGCGCAGCTTCTGCTTGTGCAACGCCAGCGTAAGATCGGTGTCCTCAGCCAAGGTGTCCAAGCTGATCCCGCCCGCTTGTTGAAGGGCTGATTTCCGGATCGCACTGATCGCGCCGGGAACGACCGTGATGCAATTCCACCGTGTGTAAGCACGGCGATCCAGATTAAATCCGCAGGTATACTCAAGTGACTGGCAGCGGGCGATGAAGCTTCGCAAATTTCCTACCTTGGCGTGACCGGACACCGCACCGATCTCCGCGGAAACGAAGGGAGAGAGCAGATGCCGCAAGGTATCGCGCTGACAATGAGTATCCGCATCGATAAAGATGATCAGCCCATGCCGGGCAGAAGCGATTCCGCGCTGAAGCGCCCGGGCCTTGCCGCCGTTTTCCTGTTGGATTAACTCAATCCGGGGATCGAGTCCTGACAGTTTACTCACTAACCCCGACGTCGCGTCTTTGGAACCATCATCGACTACGATGATTTGTAACTCACCGGAGTAATCGGTATCGAGTAACGACTTCAGGGTTCCCTCGATGACCTTAGCCTCATTGTAGGCTGCGATGACGATGGTCGCAGGTTCGGTGACATCGCCCGCCGGAAGCCGGCGGAAGCGATAGGCAAGATAGATGACGGTCAGGGTTCGTAGAACAACCAGAACGGTCGCCACAATCATGAAAGACCACAGAAACTGCTCGAAAGTATGAAAGATCCTGAAGCCGAGAGTGCTGATGAGATGGGCGTAGTTTTCACCGCGCGGCAACGGGGGCATGACGGCATCGTGCGTTGTCCCCAGCAACGTGCTGATGGGCACGATGCTGTCTCCCCGCGCCTGCAAGTATTCGATAATCAAGGGCAACGCCGCCACGGTTTGAGATCGGTCGCCGCCCGCGTCGTGCAGGAGAACAATGCTTCCATCATGTCGTTGTTGTTTGATCCGCTGCAGGATTACGCCTGCACCTGGCTTAGCCCAGTCCTGCGGATCAATATTCTCGAGGACGGTGAGATAGTCCTGATCTTGCGCGATTTGCAGCGGAGTTAGTTCGCTCAAGCGCGATGGCTGGGTATCCGCCGCGTAAGGTGGTCGAAACAAGGTTGTCGCCCGCCCAGTGATCGTCTGAATTAGAAGCTGAGTCGCGTTCAACTCGATCCGCACATGCTCCGGCCAGCACAAGGCAAGGTTCGGATGGTAGTAGGTGTGGTTTCCTACTTCATGACCTTCCTCAACGATCCTTTTGACCAGACCGGGATAACGCTCGGCGTTCACGCCGACGAGGAAGAAAGCCGCGTGAACCTTTGCCGCCTTCAGGATATCCAGAATCTTCGGCGTCCACTCGGGGTCAGGACCATCGTCGAACGTGAGACAGACCTGATGAGCTCCGCCGGCACCTTGGTGATAGAGAGTCGGGAATTCCGGGAACGTCGTATAGTTAGCGACCAGATTACCCTCGGGATCGATCGAGAGCTGCCGAGCGCCATCCGACCGGCTTGTATCAACCGTGACAATTTCCCCCTCACCTACGTCCGTGATGGTATCGGTGCCGCGCAAGACCTCAAGCGCAGAGCGCGTGGCCGCATCAAGGTTAAAAGCGGGTCCTACGGCGAACGCGTCCCAAATCGCCGTATCCTCGCTCCCCAGTCGGTATAGTCCGAAACCGCCGACGCTCTGTTTTCGAACTTCGCGCAGCTCGTTGAGGAAGGTAGTGACATCGAGGAACCAGACGGCGTGATCCTTATCGCCGTCCTCATAGTAGAAGTTCGGATTGTAGGAAGGCGGAGCGACCTCGGCGCTATCGACCTCGGCATTATTGGCGCGACTCATCGCTTCCGGAAAGGAGATCGTCTCCGCCCTTTTGCCACCCATCGTCCAATCGTAACCGTAACTCCCCAGGACAATGACCCATTGCTGCGGATCGCTGTCCTCCAGTAGAACGTGAAGCCAACCCTCGAACCACGATTTGGAAGCTAACGGGCCAGCAGGATCTACATCGGAAGTCTCGTCATAGAGCAGAGCAACAAAATGATCGACTTCGTCAGATAGTTGATCGAAATCGATATACTCCAGCTCCTGCCCGGGCGTGACGCAGAGCCAGAGTTGCTTCCCGTCCCCGTGCAGCGCGTCCGCTAACTTCGTCAGCAAATTGGTGAAGTCGGCTTTGTAGGCGGGATCAAGCTGCTCCCAGTCAATCACGACACCGGAAGCTTTCGCATCCCGCAGCACGCGCAACACGTTAGCGATAAAATTCTGCTGCCGCTCCGGTGGACCGTGCGCGACGTTCTCGACCGCCTCTGGTTGCCAGGTATCACCGACCAGGTTGGTCAGGAGCGGGAGCACCGCGATTCCCTTTGCGGCCGCCAGTTTTGGAACGCGCACGTCAGGATCGATCTGGAGATCGCCCATCCCATTGACCATCGACATCCATTCCGGACAAACGTGGGTGATCTGGCTCGCGTGCTGTTCCAGCGATTTGTAGCTATAAGGATCGCCATTGGTGTAGAAGGCGAGGTGAACTTCTCCCTCCGGCGTCTTCCGGCGCACGTGCGCGGGAGTCGCGCCTGGCGTTACGGCGGAGGTGGCCGGCGGAGTTGCTTTTTTTGCGGCCAGACGAGTGGCCTGAAATTTTTGCCAGAGTGAAGGGCCGGCCGGGGGAACCTGACCAGCGGGATTGGCTTTTTGCAGGGCCCGCAGTTGTCCTTTTAACTGACGAAGCGAAAAAGGCACCGTCATCTGCGGCGCGACAAAAAGTGTTTGGACGAAAAGGACCAGGCCGAAGAAAACGATGATTCCCACCAACACGACCACGCGGCGCAATCGAGGCCAGCGTTTTCCGCGCGGGTCGGCGAAAACAAAGGGAGTGATTCCCGCGGGAACGTCAGCCATGGAACGGCGTTACTTTGCCTCGCCCATTCAATTTTGTCACTTCACCTTGGATGAGGGAGCTATTCGACAACGCCCGAGGGAAAAGTTCATTCGTGTCGAGCGCGATCGGGGAAAGGAGGAAGGATTACCTCTGGCAAGCCCAACTCTTCGCCAGTTCGACGGCCCGTTCACGGAGCAGCTCACCGCAATGCCTGATCGCAACCGTGCGGCTAATCGGGGGCGTGGCGAGCACTTTGATTTCGTCAAAAAGTAACTGCGCCTGGCCTGCCCCTTCTCCGACTTCGCCAACGATGGCGCATATTTTCTTTCCACCCGCTCGCGCCAGGCCGGCCACACCCGCGGCGGCCTTACCCTGGAGCGTTTGCAGATCAAGACGGCCCTCGCCAGTAATCACGCAATCAGCTTGTTCGATCCTCTCTCTTAGGTTGAGCACTTGCGCGACGAGATCAAAGCCTGACTTCATTTGAGCGTGACAAAAACTCATCAGCCCGAAGCCCAGACCGCCCGCCGCGCCGGTTCCCGGGTGGTTGCGATGGTCTGTTCCATCTTGTTTGGCGATGACGTCGGCGAGACAAGTGAGCGCGCGCTCGAGCATTTCCTGGTCGCGCGCACTCGCGCCTTTCTGCGCGCTAAAAGCGCGTGTCGCTCCGTGCGGGCCGAGTAAAGGCGCTTGAACATCCGTCGCCGCCGTGATCTGCATCTCGCCGAGTGCGACTCGAGGGACTTCGAAGCGAGTTAGCGTTACCAGTTCGGCCGGTCCTCCAACCAGCTCGCGTTCACCCGCAAAGAAACGAAAACCAAGACCGCGCGCCATCCCGAACCCTCCGTCGTTCGTCGCACTGCCGCCCAATCCAAGGATGATCCCACGCGCACGTCGCTCGATCGCATCGGTCATCATCTCCCCAATCCCAAAAGTCGTTAGTTGTAACGGTGCGCGTTCCTCGATTTGAAGCCGGTGTAATCCAATTGCTTCACTCGTCTCGATTACCGCTGCTTTCGTCGACTCGATCCAGCCGTAGCTTGCCTCGATTTCTCGCATCAGCGGATCGTGGGTGAGGCAAGTCACCCACTCCCCTTGCTGCGCCTCGATGATGATCCGGGCGGTTCCCTCCCCTCCGTCTGCGACCGGGCAAACATCCAAGTCGGCTTCCGGCCAAACCTCGCGTATTCCGTCGGCGATGCAGTCGCCGACGCTCGCGGCCTCGAGCGACCCTTTGAATTTATCGGGCGCGATCAGGACGCGCATGGCATCTTAGGCGCGGAGTTTCTGCGCCAGGATCTCACCGGCGAGTTGAGGATTAACCTTCCCCCCCGAAAGCTTCATCACCTGTCCTTTTAGGAAGTTCAACGACGCCATATTTCCCGTGCGAAAATCCGCCACCGCCTTGGGATGAGCCGCAATGACTTCGTCACATAAAGGGGAAATCGCCGCGGGATCGCTCACCTGCGTGATACCTTTTTCCGTGACAACCGCGTCCGCTGAGATTCGCCGTGAAAACATCTCGGCGAAAACTTCCTTCGCCTGTTTTCCGCTGACTCTTCCCGAGTCGATCAGGTCCACTAAATTTCGCAGGTTCTCGGGCTTGACCGGACAATCGGCGATGCCTTTGTCCTGCGCAGAGAGTGCACTTTGCAAATCGTTCAAGACCCAGTTCGCCACGCCCTTGGGATTACTCGCGCCCGCCGCCGCGGTCTCAAAATACCTTGCCAACTCGGCGTCGCTCACGAGAACCCCGGCGTCATAGCTCGTGATCTTGAACTCCGAGACCAGGCGATTGCGTCGGGCGATGGGCAACTCCGGCACGGTGAATTCCAAATTCGCCGTCGCGAAGGACAGGAGATCTGGCTCGGGAAAATAGCGGTAATCATGCTCGCTCTCCTTCGTCCGCTGTAGCACCGTCCCCGCCAGCTTATCGTCCCAACCGCGCGTCTCCTGTCGCAGCTTTATTCCCTCGCGCAAGGCCGCGGTCTGTCGTTCTACCTCAAACTTCAAGGCGCGCCGGACGGCGCTAATCGAGTTCAAATTTTTGAGCTCTACTTTCGGGTTGAGTTCAGCCTGAGCTTCAGGGCGAACCGAAACATTCGCGTCGCAACGCAACTGTCCCTTTTCCATGTCGGCGTCGCTGACTTCGCCATAGATTAGGATTTGTCGCAACGCCGTGAGAAAGGCGAACGCTTCGTCGGGCGAACTGATGATGGGTTCCGTTACAATCTCCATGAGCGGTGTGCCCGCTCGGTTAAAATCGATCCCGGTGGAGTTTTCCAAGTGAAAGCTCTTCGCAACGTCTTCTTCCAGGTGGAGGCGAACGAGCGTGATCCGTTTCTCCTCGCGCGGCCCGCTCGGGCGCGCGTCGTTCGCGTAGGCAAAATCCGGGAGAAGAAGGGCGCCCCCGCTGGACAAGGGCGCGCGGTGCTGAGTGATCTGGTAGTTCTTTGCGAGATCGGGATAGAAGTAGTTTTTTCGATCAAAGCTACTAGTTGCCGCTACTTCCCCTTCCAAGATTGCGCCCGTCTTCACCGCGAGACGAATGGCCTCCGCATTTGCCACCGGCAGGCCGCCCGGCAAACCAAGGCAGGTGGGACAGGTATGAGTATTTGGCGGGGCGCCATATTCTATTAAACAGGCGCAGAACATCTTCGACTGTGTTTTGAGCTGGACGTGAACTTCCAGTCCAATCGTCGTTAGATACTTCATTTCGCGAGAGCGTAATCAAGGGCGCGATCAAGGTCGAACTTCGAAAGTTCCGCGCGCAAAGCCCGATCGTTCGCAGCATCGAGCAGCCTCTGGTTATGCAAAAGATCGAGGATTCGTCCCTGCGACACCAGCTGTAGAACAGTCGGGTCGTTACGGAGGGCGACAATCCGGGGATTCTCGCTCAGCTGTCTCGCGCCCGGATAAGTGAGGAAACGCTCGATCGCCGTGGGATTGCTGGAGACTTCCCCGAGGCGCTCTAATCTTAGATAAAGGGAACCCGGCACCGGATCTGTGCTTTTCAGATTTCCCCCGACGATTCCGTTCTCCAGTGAACGCTTCATCGTCGCGAGAGTCTTGGTCAGGGGATTGGGCGTGGGGGCGGTCGAAACCTGCCCGCCGGAAAATTGCAGACGCCGATGCCAGACGGGTTGAGTGCTGGGAGAAACTAACGATTCCGGGGCGGGGAGCTGCGCTTCCGCAACCGATCCGACCAGACGCAGGGAAAGAAAGATGAGCCAGACAAAAAGAAGGCCAAAACATAGACCAATCACAGAGCCGCCCACGCCATACAAGAGGCGAAGAGGAGCGGAGGCCTGTTGCGCGGTTCGCTTAAAGAGGAAGGCGCCGGCGGTACTCAGGGCCGTATAACAGAGAAGTCCCAGGATGGCACCTCCCAGGACGGAGAGAAGGGGGTCGGGCCAGTGCACCAGCGCTCGCCCAAAAGGCAACGCGGCCGGGCCGGCCAGGCGCGCGACGGTGTAACTCGCGATCAGGGCGACCAGCCGTACGACCTGGCGGGCAATGCCGAGGCGCCAACCCCGGGCCGCTTCCAGTAAGACAATGATCACTCCAATCGAGAGGAGGACCAGCTCCCAGGTCGTGCTGCCGTCGACAGGCGGCTTCACGGCAAATCGATGCTCCGGTGCCGCAACGCGTGATCGACCAGGACCAGACTCGTCATCGCTTCAATAATCGGAACGGCGCGCGGCAAGACACACGGATCGTGACGGCCACGGGCGGCCAGGGTAGTCTCCTCGCCTGAAGTGGTCACCGTCCTTTGGGGGCGCGCGATCGTCGCCGTCGGCTTGAAGGCGACTCGAAAGTAAATCGTTTCGCCGTTTGAAATCCCTCCCTGAATTCCGCCCGAGAGATTTGTGGTCGTGCGGATCCGGCCACCACGATTTTCGAATTCATCATTATGTTCTGAGCCGCGCATGCGCGCGCCCGCGAAGCCGGAACCGATCTCGAATCCTTTGCTCGCGGGAATGCTTAGGACAGCGTGCGCGAGCTCGGCTTCCAGTTTGTCGAAAACGGGCTCGCCCCAGCCAGCCGGAACGCCGCGCGCCACGCATTCAATAACGCCGCCGATGGAGTCGCCGCCAGCTCGAGCCTCATCGATCAAGGTCATCATCTTCGTCGCGACCTTTTCGTCCGGACAACGGAGAGGATTTGATTCCACCATCGCGCTCGTAACCGTTTCGCGGTCAATTGCCGCCGTGAGATCATGGAGGTCGGTAACGTAGGCGATAATTTCGAGCGAGGGCGCCACGGCGGTTAGAACTTTGCGCGCGACCGCCCCGGCCGCGACGCGCGCGAGGGTCTCCCGGGCCGACGCGCGACCGCCGCCCTGCCAGTGGCGGATGCCATATTTCGCCTGGTAGGTGAAATCGGCATGGGAAGGGCGGAAAGTTTCCCGCAATTCTTCGTAATCCTGCGTGCGAGCATCTTCGTTCCTAACCAGAATTAGGATTGGCGTGCCGAGCGTTCGACCTTCGAAAACCCCGGAGAGAATTTCGGCGCGATCATTTTCCGCGCGCGCGCTCGTTATTTTGCTTTGTCCGGGACGGCGCCGATCGAGCTCGCGCTGGAGGTCGGATTCGGTCAGCGCAATTCGTGGCGGACAGCCATCGATAACGCAACCGAGACCGCCGCCGTGGGATTCACCAAAAGTGGTGACGCGAAAGAGCCGGCCGAAGGTATTTCCCATCGAAACGCTTAAATCGCGGCGAGAGCGAAATCGAGATCGTCGATCAAGTCGCGCACACTTTCGACGCCGACACTCAGGCGCACGAGCGAATCGGTGATCCCAAGTTCGGTGCGCATTTCCGGCGGAATCGACCCATGGGTCATGATCGCAGGATGGTTGATCAGGCTTTCGACTCCACCCAGACTCTCGGCCAGGGAAAAAAGGTGCGTGTTCTCCAGAAAGCGCCGCGTTCCTTCCAGGTCCGTTTTCAGAACCATCGTGACCATTCCACCAAAGGCGCGCATCTGCTCACGCGCGAGATCGTGCTGCGGATGCTTTTTCAGGCCGGGATAACTGACCGACGCGACTTTCGGCTGGTTCTCGAGCCAGCGCGCGATCTCGAGCGCATTCGCGCAATGGCGTTCCATGCGCAAGGCGAGCGTCTTGAGCCCGCGCAAGGCGAGGAAGCTATCGAACGGGCCGGCGATGGCCCCAACCGAGTTTTGCAGAAAATGAATCTGGTCCGCCAACTCCTTGTTTTCGCCAACGACAATCACGCCACCGACCATGTCGGAGTGACCATTGAGATATTTCGTCGCGGAATGAATGACCATGTCGAAGCCGGACTCGATCGGCCGTTGCAGCCAGGGACTGGCGAAGGTGTTGTCGGAAACGCTGATGATTTTTTTCTCGCGGGCCACTTTCGCAATGGCGGAGAGATCGATCAGTTTCAGGAGCGGATTGCTCGGCGTTTCAACCCAGACCATGCGGGTGTTGGGCTTGATCGCTTTGTTAAAGCGCGAGGCGTCGGTCAGATCGACGAAAGTAAAATCGAGGTTAGCCGAACGACGCCGCACCTTTTCGAAAAGCCGAAAAGTCCCTCCGTAAAGATCGTCGCTCACGACTACGTGCGAACCGCTATCGAGCGCGTCGAGCGCCGTCGCCATCGCGGCGAGGCCGGAGGCGAACGCCCAGCCGCGCGTGCCGCTTTCGAGATCGGCGATGCAACGTTCGTAGGCGAGGCGGGTGGGGTTGATCGAACGGGCGTAGTCGTAGCCTTTGTGCCGACCCGGACTTTCCTGCACATAAGTCGAGGTCTGGTAAATCGGCGTCATGATCGCCCCGGTCGAGGGATCAGGCTCCTGCCCCGCATGGATTACGCGGGTAGAAAGGTCATACAGCTTTTTCATAGGCGAGAACTAAACCGACGACTTCGGCATGTGCCGTCGCAGATAAGAAAGCAGGTCAGTTCGCGTAATCAGCCCGAGAAACTGATCGCCATTCATGACGATGGCGACGCGACCGCGATCAAACACTTTGAGCAGTTCATCAATCCGCGCCGATGGCGGGACGGTTTCCAGTTGATCCGTCATCGCGCCCTCGACCGTGCCGTTGAACTGCGAGCCGTCGCGGTGCACCCGCAACAAAATATCGGACTCGTCGATAATTCCGACGACGCGGCCTTTCTCGTTCACGACCGGCAGTTGCGAAACGTCCGCCTGCCGCATGCGCTTGAACGCGGTCAGAAGCGAGTCGCTCGGGCCGGTGGTAATGACTTCGCCCGCCTCGTAGCGATGCAAGATGAGGTCGCTCAGGTCGCCGCACATCGGCCGGATGGTGAAACCCTGATCGGCCATCCAGGCGTCGTTGAACATTTTCGAGAGATATTTGTTGCCGCTATCGCAGACAAACGTGACCACGCGCTTCGCTTCCTTCTGCTGGCGGCAATAACGCAGCGCCCCCGCGAGCAGCGTGCCGGTCGAGGATCCACCCAGAATTCCCTCCTTGCGCAAAAGCTCGCGCGCGGTCGCAAAACTATCGCTGTCGTCGATCTCAAACGCTTCCGTCACTAACGACATATCGGCGATATCGGGAATAAAATCCTCGCCGATTCCTTCCACCGCCCAACTCCCGGCCTCCGTCATCTTTCCCGTCTTGACGTATTCGTAGAGAATCGAGCCCGTCGGATCGGCCAGGATCATCTCCACGCCGCGCCGGGGACGCACGCGCGAGAAAAATCGGCCCAGACCGGTCAAGGTGCCGCCCGAGCCGACGCCGACGACGCAAGCATCGACATCATGGCGCATTTGCTCCCAGATTTCCGGACCGGTCGAACGTTCGTGCGCGAGCGGGTTCGCCGGGTTGCCGAATTGATTGACGAAAAACCCGCCGGGAATTTCCGCCGCCACCCGCGCGGCCACATCCTGGTAATATTCCGGATGCCCGCGCGCGACGTCCGAGCGCGTGAGATGAACCTGGGCCCCGAGCGCGCGCACGTGCGCGATCTTTTCCTGCGACATCTTGTCGGGAATGACGAGGACGATGCGATAGCCCTTGGCCGCAGCAATCAGCGCCAGGCCCAAGCCGGTGTTCCCGGCCGTCGCCTCGATGATCGTGCCGCCCGGTTGCAAATGCCCATCGCGTTCGGCCGCTTCCACCATCGCGAGCGCGACGCGATCCTTGATCGAGCCGGTCGGATTTTGATTTTCGAGCTTGAGAAAAAGCTGGCACGGACCGGTATCGATGCGGGTGACCTCGACCAGCGGGGTGTCGCCGATGAGCGAGAGAATGGCGGGCGCTTCGACCGCGCTGAGATCGAGCGTGCTGCTCATTTCGGGTCCTTGTCGTGCGACCACTCGTTCTCGCTGTCGGCCAAAAATTGCTGGAGAACATCGAACCGCACTTCGCCGTAATTCAGCGCGTAACGTAATTGCCCATCTTTGA